>JAFGVU010000142.1 GCA_016937855.1 Bacteroidales bacterium
AATGAAACTAACATCAATTTACAATTTTATAAAAACTCAACTTGAAACTATTGAGGATTTTAATCTAATCACATGGTGGAACGGGCAGGAGGCTGACAATATCATACATACAGTTCCGGCTGTTTATATTGAATTTCCTGATACTCTAACAACTGTGCAAAAGAGTAATCTGCGAATGCAACAAACAGAGCTTACTGTTAGAGTTATGCTCGTGAATAAACTGCTTACAAACAATGCAGGGGAGGTTGACGACAACATTATTGCAACTCACGAGGAACAAGCTATGCAGATTTTTGAAGCCTGTTCAAAATTGAAATCTCTCATAAGATCCTTCCCTTCCGGTGTAATTTTTTGGTAACGTCCACCAAAACGGCTGAATAGTTCAGTATATCCAACTTTTTTTACTCCAAGATTTCTTTCAATTTTAGCTTTTAAACCATCAGCTCCCATCATATACCAACCTACGCTTCTTTCTGTTGCGTTCCAAAGGGCTTTAAGCTCCAAGAAAGCCGGATATTGTAAGTCGCCTGCTTCGTCAAGAATTATCAATGGATTTTCAAGGCTTTTTAAATAGAATATTAAGTCCTCATAAACATCAGCGTAACGTCCGTTGGCATCAACTCCAAATTCAGTAGCAATCTTGCGAACCAGTCTTTGTTTTGTCTTTACCTGACTACAATCAACGTAAGCAGTATGTTTATTTTCACGTGCATATACTTTTGCTGTGAATGTTTTGCCAATATCGGCACTATCACACAGCAATAAGCTGACAGAATTTTGTTGACATGCAGTTAATTGAGCTAGAATAAACTCAAAAGCCGGAGTTCGGGCTATATTCCATTTTTTCTGTTCATTGAGTTCTACTCCGAGCTTTCGAGCTATACTAATCCATTTACTGTCTGCCAATACCTGTTCTATGTCGCCTTTTTTTATTCGTGATAATTGTGCAGGACTTATTGCAATAGCTTTTGCCATTTTAGCTGCACTTGGATAATTACCACTTTGCCTTATTATTTCGGCTACAATTTTCTTTTTAATAGTAGAATTTAACATAAGTTTATAGTTTTAGTTTTAATAATCATTTCCTTTTTTTGCGTAATCTGCACCTGAATATTCAGGCACATATTCAAATTCTTCTTTATTTTGAAGTTCGTAAACAAAATCATCTTCCTGCTCATCTTCAATATCGTCAGTTGTATTTTCAATAAATCCAAGCGTCATCATTTCATTAACATCATCATTTATTCTCTTATCAAATTCATTCACATATTTATTTTGAGCCAATTTAATTGCTTCATCTTTATCTGTTTGTTCAACAGTAGCCTCATTATATCTCTCTATTTTTGGACAGGTAGCTATATAATTACCATTTTGATAGATATACACCTCCGGTATATTCATTTCATCGTCATGCAACCAATATGCGTCTATTCCTTGATTGTTATTTATTTTATCTAAATATTTAGGGCTTGGCAGAGTATATTTAAAATACTGTACCTGCATATATTGTGAGCGTCTGAGTGATGTTTCGGTTTTATAGCCGAATGATTTTGCAATTATCGGTAATGGTAGCGATGCACACGTCGGATTAACATTCTCAATCAGCACTTCCATTCTTGTTTTACCCTCAATTTTAGGATGAGGATCATTATTATACCTATTAATCAACTTGTGATATATACCAACAACCTCCTCGTAAGTGTATTTTTTTATTTTATCCTGCATACCCTCTTCGTTCCATTCTTTTTGCACATTCGGTCTATTAGCCTCATGTTTTGCGTAAAATCTACCTGTCGGAAATTCTAATTTTTCATATTGATATTTGAATATGCGGTTAAAATGTTCAGCTCTTTTCTCCTGTGCATTTCCTCCGGCAGACCATCTTACGAATGGAAATAATATTTCTAATTCTGTTTTAAATGAAGATACTAAGTGATGTTCAACTTCAACTTCAAACGGCATTCCGAGACCGTTTGCGTGAATAGTTCTGAATGCAGATTGCATAGCTTCAATAAATAATGGTTTGTCTTTATTAGTACTAAAAGCATAGCCAAGTATTGTTTCAGATGCAACATCCCAAACAAAATAAGCCATAACATGTTTTCCTGATGTTAATACCGGAGGTAAATTTCTATCATCAAGTGTTAGTTTGCTTAAACTAAACATTGGCGATTTTCGATGATGATGAGGACGATGTTGGTTGTTGTAATACAAAAAATCATTTCGTTTTTTATCAACCGATGCTCTATGTTTTTTAATATAATTACGTACAGTTGTGAGACCCACTTGTATTGGCTCATTATTTTTATCTAAAACCGAATTTATATCATATACCTCTCCTGTCTTTTTATCAAATAATATGAAATCTCCATTGATAAAGCGATTGTACATCCTCCAAACATCTTCCTCATACGGCTTGTGCTCTAACACATATAGACTTATAATTATTTTCTCTACAATAGAACTAACTTTCTGACCATTAGAGTTGCCATATTTGCCGGATATTAGTTCGTCATATCCGTTTTTTTGATAATTAGTTGCTTTGTTTCTCAGTGAACCGTGAGTTTTTGGAAGTGTGTGTTTGTATTCCGGGCGGATAGAATTAATAATGTTGCTCAAGCCTTCCCATATTCCACCTGTGGCGTGTCCCATTGCACGGCGTTTGCTTTTGGTGTCTTTGTGGAAGTCGATTACTGCATTCATTATTATTGCATTAGTGTAATATTCAAGTCT
>JAFGVU010000143.1 GCA_016937855.1 Bacteroidales bacterium
AAAATCAACGTCAGAATTATTGTTTTCGTCGTGATAAACAGAGATAGCATAAGAGCCATCTGGTATATTCTTAGTGTTAATAGTAACGGTGCCTTTTTTTGCCGAAACGCTGCCTGCATCGGCGAATCCCGAATTGGAATTGAAATGTGCAGCGTCTTTATAAACGGCCCATTTAACAGTGCCTTTAGAGTTTCTAATATTGTTTACACTAATTTTAAGCGAGGTTTCTTGCGCAATAAGTGATACTGCGAAAATAAGAAACACCAGAGTATAAAATGATTTTGTTTTCATAATCGTAATTTTTGTAAATATAACAAAACAAATTTAAAGTTGTTGCATAATCAAAACAAATTGTTAATTTTGTTTTGTGAGTTTTAATATAAATATATTGCGTCGAATAACTCCCCGATGGGTTGTTTTTACTATAGATATATCTATTTGTTTTTTGTCGCTTATATTAGCTTATTATTTACGCTTTAATTTTTCGTTACCGCCAAAGGAAGCCAAAGTTTTACCAATAGTAATAATAATTGTGCTTGGAGTTAGGGCATTGTCGTTTATTATTGCAAAAACTTATGCGGGAATGGTTCGTTTTACCGGAAGTCGTGATATTGTCAGGATTTTTGCAGCTTTGTTTTTTGGCAGTGTAGTATTTGTTCTAATTAACTTCATTAATCTCCAGATTCATCAAAAATATTTGATTCCGATTTCTGTTATAATCATCGATTTTTTTGTAACTGCATTTATTCTTGCTTTTTCCAGATTGTTGGTAAAAAATCTGTATATTGAGTTTAACAATCCTAAGCGAGAAAGAGACAGCGTTTTAATTTACGGTACAGGAGAACTTGCACTGATAACAAAAAAAACATTTGACAGGGATACCAAAACTAAATATCGGGTAGTAGGACTTGTAGATCATCATGTTAAAATTACTGGGAATAAAATTGATGGAGTAAAAGTTTATCACCTAAAAGACTTAGACAGTATTCTGAATACAAAAAAAATTAAGAGTTTTATAATTGCCGAAAAAAACATACCTGTAATAAGAAAAAAACACATAATAGAGTTGTGTTTATCTCACGATGTTGAAGTTAAAACAATCCCGGATGTTAGCTCATGGATAAACGGAGAGCTTAATATTAATCAGCTGAAAAAAATTAGGATTGAGGACTTATTAGAACGTGCCGAAATAAATATTAACAAAGATGGTATTAGAAAAAATATACTGAATAAAACCATTCTTGTAACAGGCGCAGCCGGATCGATAGGCAGTGAAATAGTAAGACAATTAACGGCTTTTATGCCAAAGAGGATTTTACTTTTTGATATTGCTGAAACTCCTTTATATGATATTGAGTTAGAATTAAGAGAAGAATTCCAGTTTAATAATATTGAGATAATAATTGGAAATATTAAAAATAAGAATCTTGTTGAGAGAGTTTTTAGCGAGTTTAAACCGGATTTTGTTTATCATGCAGCCGCATATAAGCATGTTCCGATGATGGAAAACAATCCTGCCGAAGCAATTGCAACAAATGTTTTAGGGACAAAAACCATAGCAGATGCATCGGTAAAATTTGGGGTTAAAAAATTTGTTATGGTAAGCACCGACAAAGCCGTGAATCCAACTAACGTTATGGGTGCAAGCAAAAGAGTTGCCGAAATATATATTCAATCGCTAATTGATGCATCTGAAACAAAATTTATAACTACGCGATTTGGAAACGTACTTGGTTCAAACGGATCGGTTATACCGCGTTTCAGAAAACAAATTGAGGCAGGAGGACCAGTTACTGTTACACATCCCGAAGTTACTAGGTTTTTTATGACTATTCCGGAAGCTTGTCAGTTGGTTTTGGAAGCCGGAAATATGGGCGAAGGTGGTGAGATATTTATTTTTGATATGGGCGAAGCTGTTAAAATTGCACATCTGGCTCAAAAAATGATTTCTCTCTCAGGATTAAAACCCGGCAAGGACATACAAATTAAGTTTACAGGATTACGCCCGGGAGAGAAACTCTACGAAGAGCTTTTAGCAAATAAGGAAAACACTTTGCCTACCTATCATAATCAAATAATGATTGCTAAAGTCAGAGAGTATAAACTCGATGAGGTACAGTCTGAAATCAATCAATTGATTGATACTGCAACCTTAGGCGATAAAATTGCAATTGTCAAAAAAATGAAGCAAATAGTTCCCGAGTTTATCAGCAAGAATTCCGTTTTTGAGGAACTGGATCAAAATTAGCCTCTGAAGTATCAAAAATTGACATCTATTAAGTTGTAAGTAACAGAATAACACCCAACCCCTCCTGGACAAGTAGTTTCTCTATATTTTATAATGCCATATTTCTTGTTTATGTAAAAAGTATGTGTCATATCAATATTGACATACTTAACCTCATAACATTCTAAAACAAGATTGTTAAATTCAATCTGATAATCAACACTTGTTACTTCTCTTGCAATGAGAGGAGTCCCATTTAAATTCTCTATTGAAAGCGGGTATATATCTCCCTTTTTTGAATTACATTTTACTATTACATCTATTGTTAAAGGTGAAAACGATCGAACACCACCAAACTCTTTTTCAATATAAAAATTTGTGTAACCCCACAAATCAGGGGAAAATTTATAAATATTATTTCCGGAGTTTATTATTTCGCAAAACACAGTATCAGGCGGAATGGTATCCATATTCATATATTCAACCCTTATTTTTTCATAAGTCCATCGATTTCCAACCTGTGCAAAAGTAAAGCATGTTTTTTTGTTCCCATATTCGTCTTTTGAGCATGCGGAAAGCAGGAAAGACATAGTAATGATTAGAAATAAAGAAAAGTATTTTGTGTTAAGAAAAAACATAATCTAGGAAGTTAAATAAATGCAATATAAGGTTTTTTTTAAGAAAGATTAAATTTTAATTCCAAATCAAGACAGTATTGTTATGAAACATTTATTCGTAAGGATTATTTCCATTTTGTCGTTTTTATATTCTCAAGAAAATTATTTAACATTTCAAATTGAATTAGTGATGTTTAAATCAATTGGTATTACTGTAGAATAGTAATGTTCAAATTAAGCAAGTATAGATATATAGTCTCATTGGTGAAGAGGTATTTTCTGTTTCAGGTAATTCGAATAAAGTCATTGTTGACACTCATTTATTACCTAAGGCATTTTATTTATTGAAAATTATTACAACAAGAGGAATTCATTATCAAAAAATCCTTGTAGAATAGCACATTTTCTGTAAAAATGTTGATTGTTTTGTTAATCTTTTGTTAATCAGACCTATAATTGTCTTTTTGTTAAAAATCTTTTTTAATTTTAGATTGATAAAAATTTAGCAAAATAGAATTTTAAAAAATCTCTTATCTTGCTTATAGTCAATATGTTAATTTAAAATTTAGACAAATGAAAAAGTTTCTGATTTTCTTTCTTTCTCTTGCATTGTTCTACTCATGCGTTAATAAAGACGATAGCAGAACCAAAACGGCAACCGATGCAAACGGTTATACTTATGAGTATGTCGAAGGTGATCCTTCGAATGCCAGAATTTACACTCTCGAAAACGGGTTAAAGGTATATCTTGCCGTTAATAAAGACGAACCTCGAATTCAAACTCTGATTGCAGTAAAAGCCGGAGCTAAAAACGATCCGCGCGAAACAACAGGTTTGGCTCATTATTTTGAGCACATGATGTTTAAAGGTACAAGTAGTATCGCCACTCAGGATTGGGAAAAAGAAGGTGCACTTATTGCCGAAATTTCGGATCTTTTTGAGTTGCGTGGACAAACCCAAGACCCTATCGAAAAAAATGCTATTTACGCTCAAATAGATAGTCTTTCAACTCTTGCTTCCCAATATGCAATTGCAAACGAGTATGATAAAATTTGTTCAGTTATTGGTGCTTCTGGCACAAACGCATGGACATCGTATGAAGAAACTGTATATGTTAACGAAATTCCGGCAAACGAAACCGAAAGATGGTTAAAAACCGAATCAGAAAGATTCGAAAATCTCGTTCTTCGTTTATTTCATACCGAACTTGAAACTGTTTTTGAGGAGTTTAACATGACTCAGGATCAGGATTCTCGAAAAACTTTTAGCAAAATAATGAGTACATTGTTTAAAAACCACCCTTATGGCGTTTCTGTAATCGGAAAAGCAGAGCATCTTAAAGACCCATCTATGGTAAACATTATGCAGTTTAAAGCCGATTATTATGTTCCAAATAATATTGCAATATGTATGTCGGGTGATTTAGATTACGAACAAACAATTAAATTGGTTGATCAGTACTGGGGACACATGAAAGCAAA
>JAFGVU010000021.1 GCA_016937855.1 Bacteroidales bacterium
CAGTAAAAACTGTTCGAGGATTCTCATAAAACTACAAAATCAGAGATTTCTGGTTTTATGGAACAATTCCGCCATCTGGGCAATCTTTTAAAATGAGCATTTGATTTTGCAAATGTACGAAACGGATTTTAATAAATATCATATGATAAATAAATATATTTTCTGATTTTTATAAAGTATTGTAATGTGGGTTTAAAGAGTACAGTTGTATTAAATTCTTTTAAAAAAAAACCGCTTTTCAGCGGTCTTTTATATGGTTTATTCTTCGGGTTTAACTTCTTCTGCTTCAAAAACAGGTGGGTCTTCATCTTTATTATCCTCGGGTTTAGTTCCTTTAAGATAATTAGGAATTTCCATACCTGCCATTTTAAACAGTTCGTCAAACGGAGGTACTGCACCGAGCATACCACTAAGGAATTTTGCAGTAGTGGGCGTGCCATCACCTTTTCCGCCACCCATATTATCCCAAACTGTAACTTTGTCGATTTTAAGATTTTTGATTGCTTCGACTTGCGATTTAACGATTTCAGGTAATTTGTCGGCAATCATTAACAGAACTGCATCTCTTGAGTTATCACCAGCAGCTTTAACGATTTTGTCGAAACCTTCGGCTTGTTTACTAAGGATTTCAAACATACCCTTACCTTCAGCCTGCATTTTCATAAATATTGCATCAGCTTCACCTTTAGCAAGTCTTCTTGTTTGTTCGGCAATTGCATCAGCAGCGATTTCGATTTTTTGTTTTTCGATTTCTGTTGGGACGACAATATTTGCATATTGAGTTGCTTTATCTCTGAGGGCACGAATTTCTTCGGCGATTTTTTCTGCTTTGTATGCGTCTTCGAGTGCTTTTGCACGTTTAACCTTTTCGGCAGTTATTGCTAATCTTTCTGCTTCAGCTTCTTGCTCGCGACGGGTTGCATTAGAGTTTGCAATTGTAACTTTTGCAATGTTTTCCCCTTCAACAGCTTTAGAATCAGCTTCGGATGTTTTAACACGCTCTTCTCTATTTGCATTTGCCTCTCCAATTTTCGCATAAGCAATAGCATCTGCAACTTTAACTCTTTGGTCTTTTTCGGCCTCTGCCTGACCAATTTCACCGTCACGATTTTTCTCAGCAACAGATTTTTTTGCATCGTTAATCGCTTTTGCAGCTGCCTCTTTACCAAGTGCGATGATATAACCAGATTCGTCGTTTAGGTCGGTAACGTTTACGTTAATTAGTTTTAAACCAATCTTTTTTAATTCGGCCTCAACATTAGACGATACTGCCTCAAGGAATTTATCCCTGTTTGAGTTAATCTCTTCGATATCCATTGTTGCAACAACTAAACGCAATTGTCCAAATAAAATATCTTCTGCTAATTTGCTGATGTCCTGCTGACTAAGACCTAATAGTCTTTCGGCAGCATTATTCATTATGCCCGGCTCAGTGCTAATACCTACTGTAAATCGAGATGGTACATCTACACGAATATTTTGCTTCGATAGAGCAGATTTTAAGTTGATCTCTATCGAAAAAGGAGTGAGGTCTAAGAAATCGTAATCCTGAATTACCGGCCAAATAAAAGCTGCACCACCATGAATACATTTTGCAGAGCGCGCTTCGGCATTCTCTTTCCCAACTTTACCGTAAATTACTAAAATATGATCAGACGGACATCGTTTATAACGTCTGAAAAACGTGATTAGTAGTACAAAAATAAATATTACTACTACTGCAACAATAATCAAAAAATATTCTCCCATAGCTATTAGTTTTTAGTTATAATAATTCAACCATTAATACATCTCCGGCTTCAACCGAAACAATTTTTACTAAACTTCCTGATTTTATGTCTTCGGTGTGATTTGTCATTGCATCAAGAGTTTTTAAGCCCTGAACATTTACCTGAACTTTACCTGCTCCACCTTTTTTTGCAGGAATGCGCAAATATACAGTAGCAGTTTTTCCAACTGCCGAGTCAATTTTCATGGTGCCGGATTCTACCAATCTCCCTATCAAGTAAAATAATGTTGCCATCAGCAGCATCATCAAGGTGCCGGCAACAATTGATAAAAAGATTGTCATTCCATTACCTAATCCGGCATCAATACAAGCAATTCCTGTCCAACCAAAAATAGTAAAGAAGGCAATAAAGTTTTTTAGTGTGATAAACTGAAAGCCAATGCCGGCATCGGTATCAACATCGAAATCGGCATCGCCCGAAGTGTCTAAATCACCATCGCCCCCGGCACCAATTAAAGTCATGATAAGCTGTATAACAAAGACTGCACTAAAAGGTAAAGCAAAAGCCCAATAGATTTTCTCTATCAGAACCATGGAGTCCCACCAAGTGTTTATTGATAATAACATAAGTTTATAAAATTGGTTTTGCTTTGTAAAAATACTAATCTATTTGTTATCATCAAATAAAAAGCTACAAAATGTTTATAAAAATTTGAGGAATGATGCAAATACGGTAAAAAACTGCAAAAATTGCATAGTTTTAGAAATAAATGTATAAATTTGTGAAAACAGATTTATTATGTACATTTTTGCTGATAGCGGTTCTACAAAAACAAATTGGGTTATTACCGACAATTTAGGTGCAGTAATCGACGAGTTTAAAACTATTGGATTAAACCCGTATTTTGTTTCGAAACACAAGATTATTGCCTCGGTAAGTGAATCTTTTCCCGGTCAATTAAATCCTTTGGTGGTTGAAGAAGTGTTTTTTTATGGTTCGGGATGTGGAAATAAAGACAATTTTGAGCATCTTCGCGAAGCACTTAGCGATTATTTTTTTAATGCAAAAGTTAACATCTTTTCCGATATGCTTGGTACAGCCAGAGCAATCTTTAAAAACAAAGAAGGTGTTGCTGGCATAATCGGAACCGGAACAAACTCCTGCTTGTATAATGGTGAGTCGATTGCAAAAAATGCTATTTCACTTGGTTATGTTCTTGGCGATGAGGGCAGTGGCGCTTATATTGGCAAAATGTTTGCAAAACTTTATCTGGAAAAAAGACTTTCCCCCGAATTAAGCGAAAAAATTTATAGCGAAACAGGACAGGATCATTCATCAATACTTTCGGCAGTTTATAGTAGTCCACACCCAAACAGATTTTTAGCAAGTTTCTGCCCGTTTATTAAAGATAATATCGAAAACGCTCAGCTGCAAGAGATTATTAAAGTCTCATTCGAAAGGTTTTTCGAGAAATATGTGCTTATTTATAAAGATTTCGATAAGTATGATTTGGGATTTTGTGGAAGTATCGCAATTAATTTTAAAGATTTTATCGAACCAATTGCAGAAAAATACAATATCAATAAACCAATTTTTATAAACAAACCACTCGAAGGGATTATTGAATATCATCAAATGACCAAATAGGGCTGCTGAAACCATCGCTCGGCGCGATGCAGTTGGCTAGGTCGAACTGGAGATAAATGCGATCGAGGGAGGTTTTAAGGTCGCAATTTACGATCTTAAAGAATAGTAATTTCAATCAGCGATATCCATATTTAGATAGTACTTTTATAATAAAATAAAATTGAAAGAATGGCAAAGGTAAAAGGAAAAGTGGAGGTCTATATCGATGAAAATATCATAAACCGTATATATCTTGTCAGAGGAAAAAAGGTTATGATTGACCGTGAATTAGCAGAATTGTATGGAGTAGAAACACGAGTGTTAAATCAGGCAGTAAGGCGAAATGCAAAACGTTTTCCTGAAGATTTTATGTTTCAGATGACACCTGAAGAGCTAGAAGAATGGAAATCACAAATTGTGATATCCAATAAAGAGAAGATGGGTCTAAGGAAGCCACCGTTAGTTTTTACAGAACAGGGAGTAGCTATGTTATCAAGTGTTCTAAATAGTGATACCGCCATAATGGTAAACATCCAGATAATCAGGATTTTTACAAGAA
This sequence comes from Bacteroidales bacterium, assembly GCA_016937855.1. GTDB lineage: Bacteria > Bacteroidota > Bacteroidia > Bacteroidales > ML635J-15 > Bact-19. The sequence goes on from JAFGVU010000021.1 coordinate 3,916, forward strand.
TGCGTGAAATGCTTGCAACTCATCAAGAAATCCTTGCTAAACTAGATGAGTTAGAAAGAAAAGGCATCGAGAGTGATGAAAAGTTCATGCTGATTTTTGAGTATATAAAGCAATTTGAAGAAGCTAAGCAACAAGAGCTAGAATATCGCAACCGGAAACCTATTGGATATAAACGAAACGAAGATAATTAAAAAACCACGAGCCTTAAAGCTCAACCAAATCCGAAGTTACAAAAACTTACTACGACTATGTTGCCGGGGCTTATTACACAGGTTTTAGTATTCCAGGATTTAATCAGGAAAATCTGCGTAATCGTGTTTCCTTCTCAACAATTGACGAATATGGCGACGGAGAATACGACTTCGCCACTTTCTATTCTTACGATATCCACGGCAATGTTAAATCTCTGGTGCATCAGATTGTGGAACTTGCAGATATATATCAACAGTTTAAGCGAATAGATTACGACTACGACCTTATTAGCGGAAATGTTAAAAAGGTAAGTTACCAGACGGGTGAGCCCGATCAGTTCCACCACCGTTATTGGTACGATGCCGATAACAGAATTACTCTTGTCGAAACCAGCGACGATAATATTAACTGGCAGCAGGATGCTAAGTATTTTTATTACAAACATGGTCCACTGGCACGTGTAGAGCTTGGCAACGACAAAGTTCAGGCTCTCGACTATGCATATACTTTGCAGGGTTGGCTAAAGGGTGTTAACAGCGATGCCCTGGATGCATCTCGAGATATTGGTAAAGATGGTGATGTAAATTTAACAGAGATAAATCCAAATCAATTTGTAGGTGCTGACCAGTTTGGTTTTAGCCTTGGATATTATCAGGGTGATTATACTCCTGTAGGCGGAGCAAATGCTCAATTCTTATCGAACATGGCGGGTAGTACTTTTGCAACTGCTCAGGTTGGTCTATACAATGGAAACATTTCGCACATGGTAAACTCTAGTCGTCATGTTAACAATCAAATCGACGTTATTTCTATGGGATTTGCTTACCAATACGACCAGCTTAACCGAATAAGAAATATGGTAACTTATGAGGGACTAGAAAATAATACGTGGTCAAGTGCAGATTCACCAACGGCTTCATCTTCATATACTTACGATAAGAATGGAAATCTTGAAACTCTAAACAGAAGCAATAGAAATAGCGCACC
>JAFGVU010000144.1 GCA_016937855.1 Bacteroidales bacterium
AACGGTTGCTATTGTATCTCCGAAGGTGCAAACATGCCTTCTGTTCCTGAAGCTGTAGAACTTTTTGTTGAACACAAAATCCTTTACGGACCTGGTAAAGCAGCTAACGCTGGTGGTGTTGCAACTTCAGGTCTTGAAATGTCTCAAAACTCGCTCCGTATGAGCTGGAGTAGAGAAGAAGTTGATTCAAAACTTCATGGAATCATGGTAGCAATTCATGAGCAATGTGTTAAATATGGCAAAAAAAGCGATTTTATCAATTACGTTGATGGTGCTAATATCGGCGGATTCGTAAAAGTTGCTGAAGCTATGTTGGCTCAAGGACTTGTGTAATATTTTTTAATAAAACTTGTATAAGGTCTGTTGTAAATAGCAGTAAACCTTATTATGTCGATCACTCTATTCAGGTGGTTGTATATTGCTCATTTTTGCAACAGACGTTTATACAAGTTTTATTTTCTTATGAATTTTACCCAAAAAAATTCAGTAATTGTTAATTTTACATTCTTTAATTTTAATACTTTCGGGAAATGCGAATACAAAGAATCTTGCAGGAAAAAGAACTGATTGAGCAAAAAAGTGTTGACTTAACCGACTTAAAGAAATCAATCGAAAAGTACAGAGGAAAGAAAGGAAACATTATTCCATTACTACAATCAGCTATGGCTATTTATGGATACCTACCCGAGATAGTGTTTGACACTCTCGAAAAAGAACTGGGTATTAGCAAAAGCCAAATGTATGGAGTGGCAACTTTCTACTCTCAGTTTAGGCTGGCACCGGTCGGAAAACATATTGTTAAGGTGTGTCATGGTACTGCATGCCACGTGCAAAATGCAACAGCATTAACAGAGGCGCTTGAAGAAGCTCTCGAAATAAAAGATGGTGAAACAACAAAAGATGGATTGTTTACTATCGAATCTGTTGCTTGTCTTGGTTGCTGTTCGCTTGCTCCGGTTATTATGATAGGAGACGAAGTGTACGGTAAACTTGACGGAAATGCTACCGTAAAAATTATTAATGAAATCAAACTTAAAGAAAAGGAATAATATATGAGCAGAACTAAGGTTATTGTCGGTCTGGGCAGTTGTGGAATTGCCGCCGGTGCATCAAAAGTTTACGATAAATTGCTCGCTATTAAAAATGCCGAGAACTTAGATTTTGAACTAGCAAAAACTAGTTGCGTTGGTATGTGTTATAAAGAGCCTCTGGTTGAAATCGTTGATGAAAACGGTACATTTTTATATGGTGATATCACCGAAAATATAGCAGTTGAGCTTGTGCACGAGCATGTGGTTAATCATAATCCAATGAAAGATTATGTCGTAAAATCAGAATTGTTCGATACCGGCGAAGAAGACTTCTTTGATTCACAGGTTAAAATTGCTTTAAGAAATTGTGGACACATCGAACCCGAAGATATTAATGAGTATATCAAGAATAACGGTTATGCAGCTCTAAAAAAAATAGCTAACGAAAGAATTGACAGAGAAGGTGTTATTCAGATAGTTAAAGACTCTGGACTAAGAGGACGCGGTGGTGGAGGTTTTAGTACCGGAATGAAATGGCGATTTGCATATAATTACGAATCTGATGATAAATATATTATCTGTAATGCTGATGAGGGGGATCCGGGAGCATTTATGGATAGGTCATTACTCGAAGGAGATCCTCATTCTGTTATCGAAGGCATGATAATAGGAGCTTATGCCATCGGTGCTAACCATGGTGTTATATATTGCCGTGCCGAATATCCTCTCGCAATAAAACGTTTGAATATTGCACTGGAACAGGCACGAAAAAAAGGCTTTCTTGGCCAAAATGTTTGCGGTATTGATGGATTTGATCTCGACATTTATGTAAAAGAAGGTGCCGGAGCTTTTGTTTGTGGCGAAGAAACTGCTCTTATGGCTTCTATCGAAGGTCATAGGGGAATGCCTCGCAAACGTCCTCCTTTTCCGGCCGAATCGGGACTTTGGAGAAAACCATCAAATGTTAACAATGTCGAAACTTTTGCTAATATTCCTTGGATTTTATTCCACGGAGCAGAAGAATACTCTAAATATGGAACTAAAAACTCCAGTGGAACTAAAGTTTTTGCACTAACCGGTAAAATAAACCGTGGTGGACTTGTCGAAGTTCCTCTTGGAATCACTATAAACGATATTATTTTTAAACTCGGTGGAGGAATTCCGGGTGGCAAAAAATTTAAAGCAGTACAACTTGGAGGTCCCTCCGGTGGTTGTGTGCCTGCATACCTTGGCGATACTATTATTGATTATGATTCTGTAAGAAGTACAGGTGCAATTATGGGCTCAGGTGGTATGGTTGTCATGGACGAAACAACATGTATGGTTGACATGGCAAAATTCTTTCTAGATTTTACTAAGAAAGAATCTTGTGGAAAATGTACATTTTGTAGAATCGGAACTCAAAGAATGTTGGAAATTCTTGTTAGAATTTGTGACGGCGAAGGACAAGAAGGTGACATTGAAAAACTGGAAGAGTTGTCTCACAAAATTATTGAAAATTCTTTGTGCGGGTTGGGACAAACTGCTCCTAATCCTGTTCTAACTACAATAAAGTACTTTAGAGATGAGTACGAAGCACATATTAGAGATAAAAAATGTCCGGCAAAAAAATGTAAACCATTGCTAACTTACGAAATAATCGAGGAAAAATGTACAGGTTGTACCGTTTGTGCAAAAAAATGTCCTACAGATGCAATTTCGGGAGAACGCAAAATGGCACACTTTATTGATCAGGACAAGTGTATTAAATGTGGTGTTTGTTACTCAAAATGTAAGTTTGAGGCAATTAGTCTAACCTAAAAACTTTTCGGATAATGGATAAAATCAATATAATTTTAAACGGTAAACCTGTTAAAGGTTATGCTAATGAATATATTCTTGATGTTGCTAAAAGAGAAGGAATTATTATTCCAACACTCTGTAACGACGACAGATTAGAACCCTACTCTTCATGCTTTGTATGTGTGGTCGAAATAGAAGGAAATCCAAAACCACAACCTGCTTGTTCTACTCGAATAACCGAAGGAATGGTGGTTAATACAGAAAGTAAAAAAGTTGTAGATGCACGCCAAACTGCTTTAAATCTTTTACTTAGTAATCACTATGCCGATTGTGTTGCTCCTTGTACAGAAACTTGTCCTGCCGGTGTTGATGTGCAGGGATATATTTCACTGATTGAAAAAGGATTGTATAACGAGGCTGTAGAACTAATAAAAGAAGTCAACCCTTTACCTGCAATTTGTGGACGCGTTTGTGTTAGACCTTGCGAGGCCGCTTGCCGTCGTAATTTGCTAGACGAAGGAACTGGTGTAGGTATCGACTACATGAAAAGATTTGCTGCCGATTTTGATCTTGCATCTGACTCAAAATTTAAACCCGAAATTGAACCTTCAACCGGAAAAAAAGTTGCAATAATTGGTGCAGGTCCGGGTGGGCTTAGTGCTGCTTACTATTTGCAGAAAAAAGGTCATCAATGCGATATATTCGAGGCTCAAAATCATCCGGGTGGTTGGCTTAGATATGGAATACCCGAATATCGATTACCAAACGATATCATTGATCAGGAAGTGAAAAACATCACCGATATGGGTGTAAATATTTTTTACAATAAAAAATTGGGCGACAACCTAAAATATAGCGAAATTCAAGATAAATATGATGCCACAATTTTGACAATTGGTTCGCAAAGAGGTACTTTACTTGGTGCCGAAGGCGAGGATGCCGATGGAGTTTTTTCTGGAATTGATTTTCTTCGCAATATGGAACTTACCGGACAACGTTACGACTTTAAAGGGAAAAAAGTTGTAGTGGTTGGCGGTGGTAATACTGCTATGGATTGTTGCCGTTCATCCCTCAGATGTGGTAGCACCGACGTTAAAGTTGTTTACCGTCGTACCGAAAAAGAAATGCCTGCAAATCCAATTGAAATTCATGAGTCAAAACTCGAAGGCGTTGAGTATTTGCTTCTTCACAATCCTGTTCGAGTTAATCAAGACGAAAACGGGAAACTAAAATCTGTTACTCTCATTAAAATGGAATTAGGTGAACCCGATGCCTCAGGAAGACGCCGACCTGTTCCTGTCGAAGGCTCAGAATTTGATCTCGAAGTTGACTACATCCTTGCTGCAATTGGGCAAAAAACCGATATCAACTTTTTGCAAGATGTAAATAGTGTTGCAAAAAATGGGCAGCTAAAAGCAAATAAGTGGGGCGACATTGATGCTGATCCAAAAACTTTGCAAACCGGAATCCCAAATATGTTCGCTGCAGGAGACGGAGTGAGTGGTCCCGCAACTTTAATTGAAGCCATTGCTCAAGCAAATATTGCCTGGGTAAGTTGTCACCAGTTTTTGTCTGGTCAGGAAATTTCGCCAAAGGAGAAACCTTTTATTAGCCGAAAAGATAATTTTAAAAAACAAGATTCTATCGATTATCTTGGCAGATATCAAAAACAAATGCGTCAGGAAATGCCGGTTCTCGAACCTTCCGATAGAGTTAACTATAAAGAAGTAGAGCTTGGATATGATGACGAAAATGTTGCTAAAACTGAAGCAAACAGATGTTTTGAATGTGGCTGCTCTGAGTTTTTTGATTGTAAACTTCAGCAATATGCTACAACTTATGAGGTAGATCAAAAGTTTTATGCAGGTGAGTTTAAACAATACAATACCGATTTCTCGCATCCTCTAATCGAAATTGATAATAATAAATGTATTCTCTGTTCGAAATGTATTAGAGTTTGTGATGAGGTAGTAGGAGCAAAAGCTCTTGGATTAGTACAAAGAGGATTTGATACTTATGTTGCTCCAAGTTTAAATAAAAAGCTTACCGAAACCGATTGCGAGAACTGTGGAATGTGTGTTTCTATTTGCCCTACCGGCGCAATCACCGAAAATGTTCCGTTCAAGATTATGCCGGTTAAAGCAGATAAAATCGAAACAATCGACTGTTTCACATCCGAAGGAGCTGCTATAGAGTTGCATCACAAATCACACTTCATTTTCAGAGCCGAAGGTATTCCTGGATTGGTAAATAAAAAAGCCAGCATTGGAAAACATGCTAAATTCGGATACAGAGTATTTAACGATCTCGAAAGAATTAAAAAACCAATGCTCAAAGTTAATGGTACTTGGAAAGAGATAGAATTCGATCAGGCTTTTGATGTTATCAAGCAAAAAATCTCAGGTTGCGAAAAAGACACCATGGTTTTTGCCGGTGGACGATTAAGCAACGAAGAGCTATATCTATCTCAGAAATTTACGAGAGCTGCGTTAAAAACAAATAATATCGCAAGTTTAAATTATGTAGGACGTGGAACCGGTTATACTTATAACTTATATAAGAATGTTCCAATGGATCAGTTTAAAGATGCCGGGAAAATTTATATTTTTGGTGCCGATCTAAACTATAGCAATCCTCTTGTAAATCACATGATATTTAATGCCAAATCTGTTTATGGGGCAGAAGTTGTTCTTGTTACGGAAAAAGAAAATCCTAAGCTTGCTTATAAATGCGATAAAGTTGTAAAAACAGCATCTTACCATGCATTTACTAAAGCAATTAATAAGCTAATGATTGATAACAAGTGGTATAATAAGTTCTTTATAGATGGAAATGTTAATGGATTTGACAAGTATGTTGAGGAAATTGCAGCCGATAATCTGGACACGATTTGTGCAAAAGCTGAAATATCACGTGACGATATCAAAGATTTTGCAGACACCTTTAATACCGAACAAAACGCCATTGTAGTTTTCGCAGAAACAGAAGTTTCATCTAATGCAGCAACTGAGATATCTAATATGGTAATGCTCTGCGGAAAGCTTGGTAAAACTGCATCGGGATTGTTTGTCGTAAAAGAGAAAAATAACTCTCAAGGGCTAATTGATATGGGAATCAGACCAATTCTTGGTGTTGGCGGAGTAGAGTTTAATAATGATTATGTAGAATATGCATCAAAATTCTATGGTAAAGACGGATTAAGCACAGTTTCTGAATGTCAGTGCGATAGAATCACCGGTGGAGAATTTAAAAAATTCATTATTTTTGGAGAAGATCCTCTGGGAACAGCTAAAGATGTCAATAAGATTAGGGCATGGTTCAAAAAATCGGAGTTTATGGTAGTTCAGGATTATTTTATGACTGAAACTGCAAAGTCTGCCGACCTTGTGCTTCCTGCAAGTTTTCATTATGAAACAGGAGGTAGTTTTACTAATACTCAAAAGTATATTCAAACATTTGAGCAAGAAACCAAACCTGAATGTGGTTTAGATAATTTACAACAGTTATCTCAGCTGTTTGGGAAATTTGGAATCGAACAATCTGCCGAAAAAGATGTTATCTTTGATGAAATATCAGAATTATTGTCTAAAGCAGCAGAATTTAAGCCGGAGCTTCAAAACACAGTTGGAGACAATGCCGAAAAGTACTTTGACTATACATGCGATATTATGCTTAAGAAAGTATCTAAAATTGTTGATTTTTAATTAATACAAGAATATTATGAAAGAATTTGAAAACATAAACGACATCCTCGATTTTGCAATAGCAAGAGAGCAAGGAGCTGTAGATTTTTATACACGTTTGGCCAGCGATGTAACCAATACAGAAATGCGTGATATATTTCTTCAATTTGCCAAAGAAGAAATGGGTCATAAAGCATTTTTGATGAAGGTTAAAAAAGAGGGAGCATTTGATATGGAGCCTTCCGCAGTTGCAAACATAAAACTTTCAGATTATCTTGTTCCCGAGGATAAAGATACAGACAAATTGACTTATCCTGAAGCATTGGTGTTGGCAGCTCGCAGAGAAAAGTCAGCCTATGAATTGTATTTGAAATTAAGTCAGACAACCTCCGACACAAACTACTCAAAATTATTTAGCAACCTTGCACAAGAGGAGCTTAAACACAAAAGTCGTTTCGAAACTGAATACGACGACTATTTGAGTAGGGAAAACTAGACTATTTTTTTAATTTCACATAACCCTGACAATGATTTTGTTGGGGTTTTTTTGTGAAAAAAACTTTATAGAGAATAAATTTTGCAAATCAAGAAAAATGTATTATCTTTGCACCCTGATTGTATGAAACAATTACGTTCTATAGATATTTAATTATAAAAATATATTGCGGGGTAGAGCAGTTGGTAGCTCGTCGGGCTCATAACCCGGAGGTCGCTGGTTCGAGTCCAGTCCCCGCTACACAGAAGTCTTCTAATTCATTAGGAGACTTTTTTTATTAAAAGAATTATCTATCATGTTTACGATATCCCAGCAAGTTGACAATATCTCTGCATTTGGTTTTTTTACAAAACCATAAAAATTATCTGTACACAGATTATTACCAATACCATTGCAATTGGGTAAATTGTTGCATAGGCAATGCCGGGAGCATTGGTTTTTGTCATTGAGCTTGCAGCGGCTAAGCCGGGTGTGCTGGTCATACCTCCGGTTATACCACCAAGTAGATGTAAAACATCTATTTTTAAAATATACTTCGCAAGGAAAACACTCAATATCATTGGGATTACTGTAATTAACATTCCCGAAAAGAGCATACGCAGACCATCTTCTTTAAGTGTACTGACAAGGTTAGAGCCAGCGTCGGCACCAACAGATGCTAAAAATAAGATTAATCCAATTTGTCGCAAAATTTGATTTGCCTCTGTCGTTAGTGAGAAAACCAAAGGACCAATTTTTCGAACTCTACTTAAAATTATTGCTACTGCAATTACACCACCGGTTAGCCCAAGTGAAAGTTCAAATGTACCGATATTTATACTTAGTTTTCCTAAAAGAACGCCCAACACTATTCCAAGAGCAACAGGTAAATAATTCGACTCATGCAGTTTTGTTGCGTCATCACCAAGTGCTTGAATTACTTTTTTAATGTCTTCTTTAGCTCCGGCAACTTTTATTTTATCTCCAAATTGTAGTTTAATATTTGAACTTACGCTAAAATCAACCCCACTCCGACGTATTCTGGTGATAATTATATTGTATTTGCTTTGTAAATGCAATTCGCTAATGGTTTTATTTAAAACCTTTTTATTTGTGACAATAATAAAACGAACATCATAATTTTGATTTAGCGAAATACCAAACTCTGTGGGTTTACCAATCAGCTCTTGCACTTTGCGTAATGAATCTTCTGTTCCAACTGCTTTTATTACACTGCCGCTATGTAAAATTGTTTGTGGATTTGGTGTAAATGCAGATCCATTTTGCAATATTCGAGAAATGTTGGCTCCTGTAACCTGTCTAAATGAGATATCTGATATGGTTTTGCCGATAATTAGCGGATTTTCGACAATAAAGTTTCTATTTACAACCTTTGGATATTTTTCGTTAAGCTCTGCATCGAACTTTTTCTCGGCAGTTTCAATATTATATCTAAAAACTTTAGGCATAAGCTTAATGAACAAAACAACTCCAATTACACCAAAAGGATATGCAATACCGTAACCTATTGCTGCATCTTTGGCATCACTTAAGTCCGACAAAGCTGCAAGTCCGGGAGTACTGGTTATTGCTCCTGAGAACAAGCCGCCTGCAAGTTCTTTACTAAACCCAAATATATATGCGCATGCAACAGCAACCAAGGCTCCCGAAAAAACTATTATTGCTGCCAAGCTTACTAATTTTTTACCATCTTTGCGAAAAGTCTCAAATAGAGAAGGGCCTGCCTGAAATCCAATTGTAAAAATAAAAAGAACTAATCCTATTTGTTTTAATGTGTCGGGGAAATCGAGACCGTAATATCCAAAAACCATTGCAACAAATAAGATAGCTGAGACGTCTAACTTGATGCCTTTTATCATTATACCTCCCAATAAAAAGCCAATGATTATTATAAGGAATAATGCAAAATATGGTGTTAATAAAAGCTCCATTTTAATTCGGAATAAACGAATGACTAAAGTAAAACATCTATGTCCTCAATAAAATGTTTTAAAAAATGTTTTTACATGTTAAAGAAAATGTTTTTCAAGCCTTTTTCTAGACTATTCTATTTTTGTTCGATAAAGCGTTAAAGATTCCGACCAAAGGGAGGAATTTCATAATTTTACAATGCATTTTTCTATTCTTACCATATAAAAACCAAATTTTGTATAAAACATTTATATCAAATGACTAAGTACATGACAAAATTAAATTTTTTAAATTTATTAGAGTTGAAAATTATACAAAGCCCTGTAGTGGTAATATTTGTAAATATATGAAAATTTATTTTTGGCGTATATCTTTGCTACAACTGAGCCACGAAGGTATGCAAAGATTATGACAACCTTTAGCTCATGAGCTTGCGAATAAAAATTTTCGTCATGTCCTAAAATCAAATGACTTGAATATGAACAAAATGCAACTTTATTGGTTTAAAAATAAATTTACAAATTAACCCCAAGAAAATTAAAAAATCAAGATATGTCTCAAGTCGTTGTATTAGGTGCAGGAATTTCAGGTCACACTGCCGCTGCTCATTTAAAAAGAATGCTTGGTAAAAAACACAATGTTGTAGTTATTAGTCCAAGTGAATATTATCAATGGATTCCAAGCAACATTTGGGTTGGAATTGGAAAAATGAAAGAAGACCAAGTTAGGTTTAAATTAGATAAGGTTTATAAGAAATGGGGTATAGAATTTCATCAGGCAAAAGCCGTAAGCATTCATCCCGATGGCTCATCTGAAAGTGAAAAACCTTTTATAATTGCAGAATATACCGATCCTAAGAAAAGAGGAGAAGAAATTAGCATAGAATATGATTATTTAGTAAATGCAACCGGACCAAAATTAAATTTTATTGGTACTGAAGGTTTAACTCCAGGTCAAAACACACAATCTGTTTGTACCTCATCTCATGCTGTTGAAGCTTGGGAAAACCTGCAGAAAGTCTTTAACAAAGCTAAAGCCGGAGAAAAACAAAAAATATTAATTGGTACTGGTCACCCAACAGCTACATGTCAGGGTGCTGCTTTTGAATATGCTCTAAATGTTGCTTTTGAGGCAAGAGAAAGAAAAATTGAAGACAATATCGAAATTACTTGGATAACAAATGAGTATGAACTTGGTGATTTTGGAATGAATGGAGCTTTTGTAAAGCGAAATGGATATGTTATTCCGATAAAGGAATTTGCTGAATCTGTGCTGTTTGAATACGGAATAGGATGGATAAAACGCGCTGGCGTCTATAAAGTTGAGCCTGGAAAGGTTTATTATGAGCAACTAAATGGTAGCAAAAACGAAAAGGAATTCGATTTTGCGATGCTAATACCTTCATTTACCGGAGCTGGAATTAAAGCAATCGGAAAAAATGGCGAAGACATTCAGGATAAATTGTTTTTACCAAATGGTTTTATGCGTGTAGATGCTGACTACACACCAAAAGAGTTTGAAGAATATTCAGTTAATGATTGGCCTGAAACATACCAAAACCCTTATTATGAAAACATTTTTGCCCCAGGAATTGCATTTGCACCACCACATTCAATATCACGACCAATGAAAAGTATAAATGGCACATTTATTTTCCCCACTGCACCAAGAACTGGAATGCCAAGCGGTGTGACAGGAAAAGTAACGGCTCAAAACATTGCCCGAATTATTAAAAAAGGTGATAAAACTCTCAGACATAGGGCTTCAATGGGTAAAATGGGCGCTGCTTGTATTGTTTCAGCAGGATTTGGATTCTTTAAAGGAAGCGCAGCATCAATGACCGTAAATCCAATTGTTCCGGATTGGGAAAAATATCCAGATTATGGTAGAAACATACGTTATACGATTGGCGAAATGGGACTTGCAGGGCATTGGGTAAAACTAACTCTACACTACATGTTTATACACAAAGCTAAAGGCTATCCTTTGTGGTGGTTATTGCCTGAATAAAAATTATAAAACATTATGCAATGAAAAAAGAAACAAATGTTAAACTAAACTCCGAAGAATTTTATGCATCGAGACCACTCAAAAGTGTAAAGTTTATGCGTAGATTCATTCCATATCAATTATGGAAATTCTTAATAATTAACCTAAAAGTTATAAGAATCGTGGCTTATGGTCATTCATAAAAAAAGACGCGAGATAAAACCCAAAATTGAAAATGTCACAAAAAAGCAAATAACTTTTAATATTTTCTGTGGTTAATAGCTTTAATCCCTTAACAAAAAGCTAAAATCCTGATCAGATGAAATTTCTTTTGGCTCCTGTCCGTATCTGAATAAACGTAAGTTACGTTTTCCAATCATGCTCATTTTTTCTCCTTCAACTACAAACATAGTTCCTTCACGCAAACCGGCAATATAAATATCCTGATTTAGTACCATAAATTCATTTATTCTATCTTCCCGTGTTTCGCCACCATGTCCGTCAGGATTTTTGTCAAGATAATGCGGATTGATTTGGAAAGGAACAAGGTTTAATGCATCAAATCCCATAGGATCGATAATTGGCATGTCGTTAGTTGTTTTTATTGTTGGACAAGCAAGATTTGAACCAGCACTCCATCCAATATATGGAGTTCCGTTTTTGACTTTTTTGACAATTGCTTCTGTAAGTTTATTTAAATGAACCTGATATAATAAATTCCATGTGCTGCCACCTCCTACAACAATAGCTTCGGCTTCTTCGATTGCTTTGATTGGATTGTCAAAGTGATGAATTGAGTAGATATCGTGTCCAACTTCGTTAAAACGAGCTTTAACTTTGGCCTCATAATCGTCCCAGTTAACAGTTACACCTGCATAGGGTATAAAGAGACATTTAACGGGTTCTTTTCCCAAAAAATCACGAATGTTAAACTTTGGATAATCAAGATATGCTTCTCCGGCATTTGTCGAATTGCTAATAAGTAGTAATCTCATAATTATTTAATTTTAAATTTGGGATAAAGATAATTAAATAAATACTTTAGTCAAAATCATATACATTACCATAACATATAAAATGAATTTTTTGGTTTTAATAATTTAACGATAATAAGTATATTTACCGCATGAAAAAAGTTCTCATTATATCATATTATTGGCCACCATCAGGTGGAATAGGAGTGCATAGATGCTTAAAATTCGCTAAATATCTTCGCGAGTATGGTTGGGAACCTGTAATTTATGCTCCTGAAAATGCTCAGTATCCTTATTTCGACGAAACTAACTTTAAACATATTCCTCAAAATATAACTATTCTAAAACGTAAAATATTTGAGCCTTTCGATTTGTTTAAAAAAATATCAGGACGTAAAAAAACCGATCAGGCAAATCCTGTTTATGTTCGTGACCGAAAGCTAAGTAAAATTGACAAACTTGCTATATGGATACGTGGAAATTTCTTTATCCCCGATGCTAGATGTTTTTGGATTAAGCCATCGGTTAGATTTTTAAAAAAATACTTGAAGGATAATCCAGTAGATGCAATTTTTACTGATGGGCCACCTCATACAAATACAGATATTGGTCGGCGATTGTCTCAAGCTACTGGAATTCCTTGGCTAATGGATTTTCAAGACCCATGGACACAAGTGGACTATTACGAGATGTTGAAAATTGGCAAGAGAGCTGATAGAAAACATCGTAAACTTGAGCAATTAGCCTTTAGAACAGCTAAAAAAACTACCATTGTAAGTCCTACTTGGAAAAAGGATTTGGAATCGATAGGCGCAAAAAATGTTGATGTTATTGTTTGGGGATATGACGAGGATGATTTCCAAGGCAAAGCTCCCGATCCAGACAAGGAGTTCAGCATTGTTCATGCAGGTCAGTTGGGTTATGACAGACGACCCGATACCTTTATTAAGTTACTTGGAGATCTTAAAATGGAATTTCCTGATTTTGGGAAAAAGTTGGTTATAAAATTTGCAGGTACTGTCGATTATGCAATAGTAGAAATGATTAAAAAAGCCGGATTGGAAGAAAACTATAAGGCTTTGGGAAATATCCCAAGACCACAGGCTATAGAAATTACTCAAAAAGCACAAGTTTTGCTTTTGCCTCTAAATATTGCTGATAATGCCAAAGGCAGAATCCCCGGAAAACTTTTCGAAAACATGAGAGCAATGCGACCTATACTTTGTTTAGGTCCAACCGATAGCGATGTTGCAAACATAATTACTCAAACAAACGCAGGCAAAGCATTTGATTATAACGATTATCACAATATAAAAAAGTATTTGCTTGAGATTTATACTAGTTTTAATACCGGGAATAACAATATTAACGTCAAAAACCTCGAGCAATACACAAATAAAAATCTAACAGGAGTTTTAGCCGGATATCTTGATGAAATGATTAAATAATAACGTTTTTATGGTTCTACTATTATTTTAGTGGGCAAAATGTGCTTTTTGCCATCCCGCTCCCTACATTCCCTAAAGGGAGCCTTACACACAGCTAAAAAGTTAGCAGTTGTGCGCTGGGTCCTTTAGGAAAACAAGGGTGCGTTGGGGTATTCGGTCAAATAACACATTTTTATTTACTAAACAAGAATTGTCCATTAAAATAATGGTAGAACCGTTTTTATTTTTAATCCTATATAAAATTTATTTATTTTTGATAAACCATTTTAGAAAAAATGCGTCTTTAGCTATGGGTAAAATAATTATTAAGTAACTTTATAATCATGACAAAAAAATTACTTTTAGGGATTGCTATTATGCTTTCGGCTTTTGCAATTCAAGCACAGAAGGCAAACTCGTTGCAAGCTACTGGGAAAAAAATGACTAAAACAGTTGTTACACCAACAGATTTTAAGACTTCAAATTCTGAAAATTCACTTTTTCAAACTTTTGCAGGAGTAAGAAATCCACTCAAGTCAAGAGGAATACCTGCGAGTCCGTATTCTTACAGTCGCATCTTGCCCGATGGCAATGAAATTACTCTTGTGATGAGAGGTGATGCTGTTGTTAATTGGGAAGAAACCGAAGATGGATACACAGTATTTAAGAATAATGACGGTTTTTATGTTTATGCTGCCATTGATAAAAATGGAAATCTAATGCCTACAAATATTATTGCTAGCAATGCTCAAAACAGAACAAGCATGGAGCAGACATTTTTGTCAGGAATTTCAAAACATTTAACATTTAGCAGTCAGCAAATTGAACAAGAGTTTAATAATTATTATGCAGAGGAGCGAAATGTTAAAAGTGCTGACAAATCTTTCCCAACCACAGGAACCAGAAAATTAATAACGATATTAGTTGAATTTCCTGATGAAACTTTTACAAGAACACAATCGGAATTTAACGATTTGTTTAATGGCTCGAACTATACACTAGAAGGGGCTACCGGAAGTGTAAAAACATATTATGCGGACAACTCTTTTGATCAATTAGATTTAACCACCGATGTTGTTGGTCCTTACACTTTACCAAACAATATGGCATATTATGGTGGTAACGATGGAAGTGGAGATGATTTGCGTCCTCAGGAAATGATTTCCGATGCTATTGCATTAGCGAATCCTGATGTTGATTTTTCGGATTATGATAATGATGGCGATGGATATGTTGACGGAGTTTATGTGGTTTATGCCGGATACAGCGAAGCATCAGGAGCATCAGAAGATGCAATTTGGCCTCACCGCTGGGCTTTGCCTTGGCCGGGCGAAGATTATGATGGAGTAACAGTTTATGATTATTCTTGTTCAAACGAACTTTATGGCAATAGTGGCACATATATTACAGGTATTGGTACTGTATGTCATGAATTTGGACACAATTGTGGTTTGCCTGATTATTATGATACTGACTATACTGGTTCGGGTGGTGAAGCATTTACCTTAGGTGCATGGGATGTTATGGATGGTGGTGCTTATAATAATTATGGCTGCACTCCTCCGTTTTTTAACTCATTCTCTCGTTATATTGTGGGATGGCAAACTCCTACTTTATTGCAAAGTCCAGAGACGGTAGCTTTGCCAAATACTGCTGAAAATAATATTTCTTATTACTATAATACTCAAACCAGCAATGAGTATTTCTTGTTGGAAAATCGCCAAAAAATATCATGGGATTTGTATATTCCACATCATGGGTTGATTATTTATCATGTTGATGAAGACTATATTGCCTCAAATGGAAATTATTTTAATACTGATCCCGATTTTCAGGGATTCGATTTAGTAGAGGCGGACAATACACAAACCGAAGGCTCGAGAACCGGAGATCCATTTCCAGGAGCATCAAACAACACATCTTTTACTGATGCAACAACGCCTTCGGCACAATCTTATTCCTCTCAAAACACAAATAAACCAGTAACAGACATACAGGAAATTTCGCAAATAATTTATTTTGATTTTATGGGTGGCGCAGTTTCCGGTGTTCCTGTAGCAGAGTTTACTGCAGACAATACAACTGTACTTGTCGGACAAACAGTAAACTTTACCGATTTATCAACTGGTGTGCCCGATGATTATTCTTGGACATTCGATGGTGGAACGCCAGGAGTTTCAACAGATCCAGATCCATCAATTGTTTATAATACCCCGGGTACTTACGATGTAACTCTTTATGTAAGTAACACTCATGGGAACCACCAAATTACAAAAACGGGTTATATTACTGTTACTAGTGCTCCCGTTACATGTGAGTATGTTGATAATTTTGAGGATACAGATTCTGAATCATTCTATTATACGATGGGAGATGAATATGTTACCGGACATAACGAATATGTCTTTACTGAATTTGCTGAACATTATACAAATCAATTAAATAATTTGGTAACTGGAGTAAGTATTGCTGTTGGTATGGCTGAGGCTCTTTCCTCAGATGCTAAAATAACTATGAAAATATGGGATGACAATTCCGGATTTCCGGGTACTGTTCTTTATTCTGAAGATATTGATATTGCCGATTTTACAGTTGATGCATATAATAATATAACATTTGCATCTCCAACGACAGTTCCTTCTGACTTTTTTATTGGTTATCAGATTTATTATAATACTCCACAAGACACATTTGCCGTTTATCAGGCTTACGAAAGAGGAGCAGGCTCTCCAATTGTTAGTACTGCATTCGTTAAATACAATGGAACCTGGAGAGACATGAATGTGTTGTTTGGCAATAATTTAAATACAGCATTATGTGTTTACCCATACATTTGTCCATCTCCCCCAACAGCTGATTTTTCTGCTGATGTTACAAGTGGATGCGATAATTTAACTGTTCAGTTTACCGATTTATCAACATCAAATACGGATAGTTGGTCGTGGGATTTTGGAGATGGTTCACCCCTAAGTACCGAGGCAAGCCCAACACATACTTATTCTTCTCCGGGTACATACACTGTTACATTAACTGCCACTAATGGTGTTGGTAGCGATGATGAGGAAAAGATTGATTTTATTGTCGTAGGAACCACTCCAACAGCTGTTACTGTTACCGGCGGAGGCACACAATGTGGTGGAACAATGGTTTTAAATGCTAGTGGCGGAACTGGCGGAACAATTTACTGGCAAGGAACCACTCCTGATGGGACAAGTACGACAACTCCAACTACTGCGATAACTGTAACAGAAACAGGTGTATATTACTTTAGATCTCAATCTCCACAAGGTTGTTGGAGCGATCAGGGTTCGGCAACTGTTACAATAAATTCAGTGCCAACAACTGTGACTGTTAGTGGTGGTGGAACTCAATGTGGAGGATCAATAACATTAACTGCAATTGGCGGAACAGGTGGAACAATTTATTGGCAAAATACAACAAATAACGGAACAAGTATTACAACAGCTAGTTCTTCTCAAACAGTTTCTGCGAGTGGAACATATTACTTTAGAGCTCAATCGGCTGCTGGTTGCTGGGGCGACCAAGGTTCGGCAACTGTAACAATAAACGAGGTTCCACAAGTTGTTTCTGTAACAGGAGGTGGTACTCAATGTGGTGGAACAATGGATTTAACTGCAAGCGGAGGAGCAGGAGGTACAATTTATTGGCAAGGAACAACATCTAATGGAACAAGTACTGTAACTCCTACTTCGGCTCAAACTGTTACGGAATCAGGTACATATTACTTTAGATCACAATCTGCGCAAGGTTGTTGGGGTGACCAAGGTTCTGCAGTTGTAACTATTAACGAAATCCCTGATCCTGTAACTGTAAGTGGTGGTGGTACACAATGTGGTGGTACAATGATTTTAACTGCTAACGGTGGCGATGGTGGTACAATTTACTTTCAGGGAACAACAAGTGGTGGAACAAGTGTTGCGAATGTAAGTTCTATCGAAGAAATTGCTGTTAGTGGCGATTATTATTTCAGAGCTCAATCTGCCGAAGGTTGTTGGGGTGATGAAGGTTCTGCAACTGTAACAATATATCCTGCTCTAACAATAGAAATGAGTTCAACAAACGAATCAACGCCCGAAGCAAACGATGGAACTGTTACCGTAACGGTTTTAACTGGAACACCAGACTACACCTATGTTTGGGGTCCTCCTGCTCAAAGCGAAACCGGATCTAATTTAACTGGATTAGCTGGTGGAAACTACTGCATTACTGTTTTAGATGGTAACGGTTGTGACGCAACAGATTGTATTACTGTAAACACAGACGGTGCTGCACCAATTGCAAACTTTACTGCCGATCTTACAACAGGTTGCGATAATCTAACAGTCACGTTTACCGATGCAAGCTCAAATAATCCAACAAGCTGGGATTGGGATTTTGGTGATGGCACATCATCAAGCAACGAGACGAATCCTGTTCATGAATATACTTCTCCTGGAGTTTACACTGTAACTATGGAAGCTACTAATTCAACAGGTTCAGACGATATTATTAAAACCGATTTTATTATTGTTGGAGAAACTCCCGAAATTGATTTTGTTGTAACTCCTGCTTCTGGAGAATTGGTGGCAGATGGAGCCATTTCTGTAACTGTTACAGGTGGCGAGGAGCCTTATGGCGTTGTTTGGGATCACGATGCATTGGAAACTTCATTGGAGTTGACAAGTTTAGTCCCGGGGAGTTATTATTTAACTGTAACCGAAAATAATAATTGCTCAATTAATGAAACAATTGAAGTAAACTGGGTTAATTTTATTGATAATCAAAATTCAAATATTGCTATTTTCCCAAATCCTGCACAATCTCAAATTACGATCTTATCCGAAGGAAATATGATGCAAAGTATTTCAATTACAAATGTTTTAGGCGAAGTGGTTTATACCTCTGATAACAAAACAGATGTATTACACATTGATATTTCAGATTTTGCAAGCGGAACTTACTTTGTTAAAATCGATTTAATGGATCGATCTATTGTTCAGAAAATGATCAAGCAATAATTTTTATTATAAAAAGAAAACCGGCTGTGATGGCCGGTTTTTTTGTTTTTCCCCAATATAATTATTCTATAATTTCCCCGTTTATTTTAATTACAGCAGATAATTTCATAACTTGTTTTAAACTATAGCTAACCCCGCAATACTTATCTTCGGATAATGCAACAGCTTTTTTAACATTATCTGCACTTAAATTATCACCGGTTAAATCATAAATAATTTTTACTTCGTAATAATGCTTCGGGTGTTCTTCGGTAAGTTCTCCTTCAACACTTACATTAAATGTTTCAGGTTCCATTCTCATTTTCTTTAAAATTGAAACAACATCCATTCCTGTGCAACCTGCTAATGCCGCCAATAATAAAGGTTTTGGTCTTGGACCTTTGTTCTCGCCACCAACTTCTTCTTTTGCATCAATAATAAATTCATGTCCGTCAACCTGAGCTGTAAAAGACATTTTTTCGTTCCATTTTACATTTACTGAATCCATAGTTTGTTAAATTTTGTCTCTATAACACTTTAAGCTAAAAATTGTTCATTTGATTGTATTAGTAATGCGATTTGAGTTGTAGTTATTTGTTTTTCTTTCCTGTCCCCTGAACCGAAAATCCAAATTTCCCGATTTTTTTTCCAACATTATAATATTTTCCGTGCAGGTAGCACATCATTTCGGAATTAGCAAGCTGAAATTGGTCTGTTTCCTTATCAAAATGAGCTTCATCGGCATTAACAGCGACAACCTCTGCAATAAACATATCATGAGAACCCAGTTCGATAATTTGCGTAACCTTACATTCGATGTTTAAAGGTGATTCCTCGATTAGCGGACACGATACAACTTGTGCTTTTGCAGGAGTTAGTTTCATCTCTTTAAACTTATTAAAATCTTTGCCCGACCTCACTCCACACCAATCTGTTGCCTCAGCAAGTTTTGCATTTGTAAGATTAATTACAAACTCCATATTTTTTTTAATTATTTCGTAAGAGTGTCGGTTTTTTCTTACCGAAATATAGCACATTGGCGGTTCAGAATTTATTGTTCCTGTCCATGCAATAGTGATAATATTATGCTCCTCTGGGGTCGATCCACAAGATACCATTACAGCAGGTAATGGATAAACCATTGTTCCTTTTTTTAAAGCTCTTTTTGTCATTATTCAGTTTTTGGGTCTATATCATCAATCATTGCATCACGAATTATTTTGACAAAAAACATTTGGTTTTGTTCGCCTGTTCTCCAGTGATAACCAAGAGAAAAAGGTAAGGAGTCAATATTTTCGCCTTTATCATAAATAGCCTTTAAGTCGTTTTGCATCAAATATGGACTGGTAAAATCGGAGATAGGCTTTACATAAACTCCAAAAAGTTTAGCTGTCCATTCTTCTAAATCAAAATATTTATAAGGAATTCCGGTGTCATCTTGCAACAATGCATCAGAATTATCTATAATAATATTTCTGATTTTTGAAAAAGTTCCGTAATGCAAAAGATATGAAGCCGATTTGACATAAGTATTGACATTGTCTAATCCATCGAGATAGGCGTAAAATGCCGGAGTAGATGTAAATCCACTATCTGAGATATCACATCTGAAATATCGAAGGGTTTTTACTTGTTCATTATCGGCTTCGCTAAATGAGATTTTAACACATTCGGTTGCCGAAAAACGACCTGTAACATTTGTTATTTCGGTAAATGTACCATCTGAATTCAATTTTTCGTATTTTACATCATGGATAATGTGTCCGGTTTGCGCCATAAAAAACATTATTACCGGCAAAACACCTTTGACTCTCGCGTTGTGCAAGTCAGTGTTCATACGCCCTGTAATAAAATAGCTTCTTTTATAAATGTCACGAATCGAGTAATAGAATTTGTCGAGATAATCGGATAAATCGCGTTCACTTGCATGTGTTAAATCTGGAATTTCTCCCAATTGCTCTTGAGCTAGGAAAAGATAGTCGGATGCATCAGGAAAAAGCACATAAGCATGCAAGAAATCGGGTCCCGAAAAAGGATAGAAAAGCATTTTTGTTTCGTCTATTGATGGATAAATAGCTTCCTGGCTCCAATTTCTCATTGGTGTCAATCTGGAACTATCCATACTTGGCCAATCTTCGTTTATTTTTAACTGATACTCTGTCCAAAAGGTTTTATCGATAGTTGTGTCCGTATTCGATGCAGGGAACTCTTGTCCTGTAACAAATAATGCGAACTCTTCATATTTTGATATTACTACAGAATCCTGTTGTGAATACAACAAAGCTTGTGAAAACAAAAATGCAATTGCAATGCTAACAATTATTTTTCCCATAATGATTTGATTTTAAATTAACTCCTCTTTGAAAAAAACAAGAAACAAAAATTTTCTTATCTAGCCAAAATTAAATAATAATTCTTTTTACCTTTTTGAACAAGAATGTATTTGTTGTTGATTAAAAAAGAATCGTTAATCACTCCTTCTAAATGAGCATATTTTTCTTTGTTAATACTTAGTCCATTACCCTGAATTGTCCGGCGCAATTCTCCTTTTGACGGGAAAATATTTGTAATATCGGCTAACAAATCAAAGACACTTATGCCATTTTGTAAATCAGATAAACTTACTTCTGACATTGGTACTCCTTCAAAAACCGACAAAAACGTTCTTTCATCAAGCTTTTTTAAGCTTTCGCTAGTTGACTTACCAAACAAAATATTAGAAGCCTCTATTGCTGTTTCGAGATCCTCCTTTGAATGAACCATTGTTGTAATTTCCTCTGCTAATCTTTTTTGCAGAACTCTCATGTGTGGAGCTTGATTATGCTCATCAATTAAACTGTCAACTGTTTTTTTGTCGAGAATTGTAAAAATTCTGATATATTTAACAGCATCATCATCAGAAACATTAAGCCAAAACTGATAAAATGAGTACGGACTTGTTCTATCGGGATCGAGCCACACATTACCCGATTCTGTTTTTCCGAATTTTCCACCATCTGCTTTCGTAATCAGCGGACAAGTTAGTGCAAATGCTTCGCCGGAGTCTTTACGACGAATCAACTCGGTTCCGGTTGTTATGTTTCCCCATTGATCGCTACCACCCATTTGAAGCTTACAATTGTAATTCTTATAAAGATGATAAAAATCGTATCCCTGTACCAACTGATAAGTAAATTCGGTAAAAGACATGCCGCTTTTTTCTTCTCCACTAATTCTCTTTTTGACCGAATCTTTAGCCATCATGTAGTTGACAGTCAAGTGTTTTCCCACATCGCGAATAAAATCTAAAAATGAGAATTTACTCATCCAATCATAATTATTAACCAATAAGGCTTTGTTTTTTTCTTCTGTTTCAAAATCGAGGAATTTAGAAATTTGGTTTTTAATTGCCTCTTGATTATGTCGTAATGTTGCTTCGTCAAGTAGATTGCGTTCTTGTGATTTTCCGCTTGGATCGCCAATCATACCGGTTGCGCCACCCAAAACAACTACAGGACGATGTCCGCTTAATTGCAGATGTTTTAGCATCATTATGCTAACTAAATGTCCAATATGCAAGGAGTCGGCAGTTGGGTCGATACCAACATAAGCAGTTACAAATTCTTTATTTAATAAATCTTCCGTTCCGGGCATCATGTCATGAATCATGCCTCTCCACTCAAGTTCTTTTACAAAACTCATATTCTAAAACTATTTTTGGATAATAAATTTCTTAATAATTACACTATTTGTTTTTTCATCAATAAGCTTAACAAAATATAGACCATCTGGCAGATAATTTAGGTCGAAACTTATTTCAGAATGTATGTCTAGATTATTTTTTTGATACACAACAGAGCCCGAACTGTTTATCACACTTGCCGATCCTGTAAAATTATCGTGGATTTTTAAATTAAATATTCCAGAGTTGGGATTTGGATAAATATCAGCCATGCTTGCAATTACTTCATGGTTTTGGATGTCGAGATATCTGTCCCAATCCCAAATTGCGAGAGAATATTCACCATTTTTGATAGAGTCAACAGTTATTCTTTTTACAATAGTTGAATGAGTCGCGTCTTCTATTATCCAATCTGCAGCTTTATTTGGTCTGTAAACTAAAACCAAAGAGTCCAGACTATTTGTTATAAAATCTGTGTCGAGGTAACCTGCACTGTTTGCTGTTTTATTATAGTTAAATCTTCCCTTGGATTTGAAATCTCCGTTTTGTATCGATTCAATTGTCCAAAACCTGTGATCTGCCAAAACAAGTCCCGGAATTTCGGTTTTAAATGCGTCCGGAGCTGCCCAATTATGAGTAACTCTAAAGAATGTACTGTCGTTTTCGTTTAAACTTTGTACGTCAACAGAGAAGTACGTTCCGTTGTAAAAAGTTATTCCTGTAGATTGTAAAAACTTGCTTTCGTCTATTGTTGCATCGGATGTGCGCTCGTTATAGTCGCAGAGTGTTAAACCCGGATTAAAATCGAGAGTATAAGTTTGTTGCCCAAATTGACCGTCGAACTCTATAGTTTCGGTTTGAACAGAATAATCAGAGCGCATAAAACTAATTTCTACTTTATTGGAATTTGCAAAAGTTTCGCGACCCCTAAGTTTTTGCTGCATATAAACTGTAATCTCGTAATCGCTACCAAATTGTTCAACAGTAGTTGAATCAATTGAGTAATGCACAAAACCCGGAGTAAAAACCCAATCCTCAAAGAAATCAGTCATATCAATCCCTGTATAATCAGAAATAAAATCACGCATATCATAAGACGAAACAGATGAATATTCATTTTCCTGTAAGAAGTTTGTCATGGTCTCGAAAAAAATATCATCACCTAAATATCCTCGCAAGGCATGAGCAACACTTGCTCCTTTTTCATATACAGTTCTAGAATATGTAAGGCTCTGATCCATAGGGTACAATGCATGAAAACCACCATCCTGTATATGATAATATCTTAAAACAGTTTCGTGCGACGATCTGCGAAAATCTTTTGCAGTTTGCTCATCATAAAGATATTGCATATAAACAGTTTCGCAATAAGTTGCCCATCCTTCATTAATCCACATATCTTCTGCACTTGAGCAAGTTATGTAATCGCCAAACCACATATGAGCAAGCTCGTGATAAAAGAGATCTTCAAAGTATAAAGTACCATCAACAAAATCGCGCCCCATAGCAATATTTGTAACATGCTCCATTGCTCCGCTATTGAAAGGAACCGACACATAACCAACTCTGTTCCAAGGATATGCACCAAATTTTGTCTCGTAAATTCGCAAAACTGAATCAATATTTACAAACGATTGAGCAGTGCGAGCACTATCGCCGGGATAAATATAAAACTCAACAGGAATGTCTGCTTCGATGCCATGGTAAGTGTGCGAAATTTTTATATATGACCCAACTGCCACAGATACAAGATATGTAGGAACTTCTTTATCTAAAACCCAGGTATAAGTAGCAGTTTGTTCCGGCTCATCAATTATTGTTGATATTAGTTCGCCTCCGCAAACAGCAGTATGTTCTATTTGAGTAGTTATGTTTAAAGTGTAAACTGCTTTATCAACAAAATCGTCGTTACAAGGAAACCAAACTCTGCCGTAATTATGTGGCACATCCTCGAATCCGACACCTAAGTTAAAAGCATAACCGCTCATAAAGTAAAATCCACCCCAACCCGAAGGGTCTTCTTGTGGATTTCCATGATAATAAACATTAATTGTTATTTCATCTTCGGGGTTAAAACTATCAGCGAGATCGATTGTAATAATGGTGTCGTTATAAGTGAATCCATCCAGTTCTGATTGATCACAGGTAATTGAATCGACAACAAGATTTTGTAAATCTAAAATAAAAATATCGGTATTTTCCTGAATCGGTGATAAAATTAAACTGGCATATCCTTCAATATATTCACCATCGATATCCGTAATGTCAAGATTTATAGTGTATGATTTAACATCGAGAATATCGCTGTGGGATTTTTGTGCAGAAATTAAATTTGCTATTGCAATAATTGTCAGGAAAAGTGCAATTTTTTTCATAATTAAAATAGTTTTTGTTGTGTTCCGGGATTTATTTTATTTAAATGATAATATGCTTTTTCGGTAGCTTCTCGACCTCGAGGAGTCCTTTTAATAAAGCCTTCCATAATTAAGAACGGTTCGTAAACTTCTTCTATTGTACCTTCGTCCTCACCAACAGCTGTAGCAATAGTTTTTAGTCCAACCGGACCTCCGGCAAATTTATCGACAATAGTAAGTAAAACTTTGTTATCCATTTCATCGAGGCCGTATTTGTCGATATTTAGTGCTTCGAGCCCATGTTTAGCAATTTCGAGGTCTATTGTACCTGTGCCCTTTACCTGAGCAAAATCCCTTACTCTTCGCAGCAAAGCATTTGCAATACGTGGTGTACCTCGGCTACGTCGCGAAATTTCAGCAGCGGCATCTTCGATAATCGGAACATTGAGAATCCCTGCCGAACGTTTAATAATTTTTTGAATAATATCGGCAGTGTAATAATTTAAATGGCAGTTAATCCCAAATCGTGCTCTTAATGGTGCTGTCAATAAGCCCGAACGTGTAGTTGCACCAATTAGTGTAAATGGTTCAAGCGGAATTTGTACCGAGCGAGCAGCAGGACCTTTATCAATCATAATGTCGATGCGGTAATCCTCCATAGCAGAATATAAATACTCTTCCACAATTGGATTTAAACGATGAATTTCGTCGATAAACAAAACATCATTAGCATCCAAACTCGTTAACAATCCGGCTAAATCGCCGGGTTTATCCAATACAGGACCCGAAGAGACTTTAAATCCGACATCCAAAGCATTTGCGATAATATTAGCAAGAGTAGTTTTCCCCAAACCCGGAGGACCATGCAATAGAACATGGTCTAAGGCTTCGTCACGCATATTTGCAGCTGTAACAAAGACTTTTAAATTTTCAACAATATTTTCCTGACCACTAAAATCATCAAATTCCAAAGGTCGTAATACCTTCTCAAACTCCTTTTCGGCATTGCTAATTTCTTCTGAATCAGGACGAATATAATTATCCATGCAATTTTATTTAGAGGACAAAGTTAAAAAAAATGTGCTTATTCTGTTGTGTAAATTTGTGTAGAATTATCTTTTCGTACAAGTTTTTTGGTGTGATTTTGCCTAACTCTGTTTAGGCTAGGTTTTGGGCGGTGTTTTTGACGATCACTGATGGCTTTTTGCCAAAGTGACGCAAAAACAGTGACAAAAATATAAGAGTATTAAAAGATCTTAGTTTTTGAGTCTGAAGGACTCATTTATTTTAACCCTGTCTGAACGCAGTGAAAGTCAGGGTTAAAATATGCCACAAAACTTCTTTTGGAATGTATTTTTGGTGCGCAAGCAATCCAAAAATCATTACAAAAGAACCATTATGTTTTTGCTGATTCCTGCGCTTTTTACCGAAGTGACGCAAAACAGTGACAACCGAACCGCCATTTGGCGGTGAGCTCAACGCAGTTAAAAACAACAGTAGTATTGATTTACAAAAACACAAACAACCCCGCTATTTAAACAAATTCTAAATAAAGCTGTTTAACTTCTAAACATTAAAAATTAAACAGATATGAATAAAAATATTTTAAACGGAACACTTTTAGTACTTTTTGCAGTGCCGGGTGGACTAACTGCACAAGTACACGAATTACCCAATTTAAGTTACAAATATGCTGATTTGGAACCTCACATCGATGCGATGACAATGGAAATTCATCACACAAAACACCATCAGGGATATGTAAACAACCTGAATAACGCCATTGAGGGTACAGATGCAGCAACTCTAAACATTGAGGAGCTGATGATGAATATTAGTAAATATAGTACTGCTGTGCGCAACAATGGAGGCGGACATTACAATCATAGCTTGTTTTGGAAGATTTTATCGCCTAAACCACAATTAAAACCAAGTGGCGAGTTAATGGAAATGATAGATGAAGAATTTGGAAACTTTGACAATCTAAAATCTGAATTATCAAAAGCTGGTGCAACTCGATTTGGTTCGGGTTGGGCATGGTTAATTGTTACACCTGAAGGTAAACTTGCTGTTACATCAACACCAAATCAGGACAACCCTCTTATGGATATTGCCGAAGTTCGTGGGATTCCAATTCTTGGGATTGATGTATGGGAACACGCATATTATTTGAAATATCAAAATAAACGTCCCGATTATCTTGAAGCTATTTGGAAAGTTATTGATTGGGAAAAAGTTGAAAAAAATTTAGAAGATGCTATACAAAGTCCTTTACTAAAGAAGATGTAAAGCTTAGCCTAAATTAGACACTAATATATATAGTCTGATTTAGAATTTTAGTGGTTTTTGGTTTTACCGGTAAAAGCATTAAGGTGTTTTTACCGGTTTTAATTTTACTAAAATGAAAAATTAATGCCAAAGTTTATTCCATATCTATGTGGAATTCCGTAAACACCAATACCAGTTTTCGATAAAGATCGTAAGCCATAAGAATAATAGGGACGCAAGATCAAAGATAGCTTGTCATTGAATTTGTATCTGGCTTCCAATGAAAGCCATATTGATGGTAGAAATTTATAGTTTTCTTCAGGTGGTTGAAGGATTATTGAATTCTGATCATTGTTTAAAATATAGGATTCGTATTTTATTAAAATACCCGCAATAACTCCTAGACCAGCATAAAAACTAAGCTTGTTTTTTTCCAAAATTTTAAAATTAAAAATTATTGGAACTTCAAGATATTTGTATTTAAATTTTCTAATTGCCGTAGTGTCATTTATAATTGTATCATAAGTGATATTTGTTACTGTATCATAAGTGTCGATTGCTGTTGAATCAATCATATAAATCATTAGAGTATCCGTAATAATTATAGTAACATCTTGATTTAATACAGTGTCAAAATATGTTGAATCATATTCTTCTACCTGCCAACTTACACCTGTTGTATCGTACTCTATTATTGATGTCGTAATAATATCTGTCTGGTAAGTTGAATCAATATTTGTGTAATAATACTTTAGCTGACGTTCTTCATTAAGTTGCGTAAGCCAAAGCCCGGAACTTATCTTGAATCTATCAAAAACAAAATCAGTATTTAGCCCAAGAATGTAATTTGTACTCGATTCAAGAATCACATTTTCACTATCTAATTTTGACCAGCTTGTAAGAAACAGTCCCCCACTAGGAGTGATATTTATTTCTTTTAATTTTGGTTCAAGCCAAACAGTGTCATATTGTACTATGGTGTCATATATTTGGATTGTGTCGTAGATATGATTTGTAATGTTGACTTTTATGGTATCTGTGTTTTGAGCAGAGGTGATTAATGCAAACAGAATGAATACATAAAAAAAAATTAATCTGAATATCATTTGTTTTGTAGTCATCCCTTTCATTTACTTAAATACAATAATCAAAGTTACAAATTTAATAATAAATAAAACAGAAGACTGCATTAAAAACAGCCTTCTGCAAAATTATATGAGGTGAAATATGTATGAGATATTACTTTATCACTCTTTTTGTATTATAGGCGTTCTCTCCAAGAATTCTTACAAAATAAACTCCTTGAGGTAGTTCACCAATATTAAAGCTAAAGCTGTTTTGACCATAATATAGCGACTTGTCGATAGATTGAATAACTTGTCCTGCACTATTAAATATTTGGATAACAGCATCGTCTGGGTTTTCTGTGTAAATATCTAAGTTTAAAGTGCTTTCAAGTGGATTCGGATAGACATCAAAATCTGTTTGATGTACAACTTGATCAATATCTGCTAGGTTATCTCCACTAACTTGTATCCAATCGCTATATGTTGTCATTGATTTATAATCGTCACAATTTACATAAAGAGTTAACTCGTAAACACCTTCTGTAATACTATCATCAGCAGGATAAGTGATTGTTAAATATGTGGTTTCATCCATGTTATCAACAAATGCCCATGTGACTGTAATTAGGTCTCCATCAATAATATACTCTACAATCTCTCCATAAATTACATCAAGACAAGTATCAATAATTGTTTCCAAAGAATCGTTTACCACCCATGATGAATCCTGGTAATAATAGTCAATTGTCACACAAGATTCAGAAATTAAACCTTCAGCATCAGTTACAGTAACACAATAAACATCTCCACCACATGCATTTTCAATTGTAGATGTTACTTCACTATTGCTCCAGTTATAAGCATAAGGAGGTGTTCCACCATAAACATCTGCGAATACTGTTGCAGTGCAGTCATCTTCTGTTTCAAAGAAGTACCAAATATCAGAATAAAAATAGTCGACAACCGTAGAGTCTGAATAAGTACTGTCATTTAGTGCAGCAACATAAAAAGTATATAATAGCTCACATCCGTTATTATCAGAGATTTCTACTCCATAATATCCAGGATAAAGGTTCTCTATATCTTCTGTAAAGCCAAGATCTCCCCATGAATATGAGTATGGAGCTGTACCGCCTTGTACAGTAATATCAATGGCTCCATCATTAATGTTTACAGAAGTAGCATGAGTAATATTATAAGTTAAAAACAGGTTGCATGAATCAATATTTGGACCTGAAGAAAAATAAACAGAGTCGCAATAAGTAGAAGTGCATCCTAAACCTAATCCGGTAAGACAAACTGTGTAATAAACATCTTCGAGAAATTCTACAGTTATTACATCTCCTGTAAGAGTTGCTTCGTTAATCGTCCAAATAAAATCTACGCCATCATCTGTAAAAAGAGTGTCCTGACCATTAATAAAATAGGCTTCAAAAACACCTGTTGTTTCAACAAATGTTTGATTAAACCCTGTTACGCACTGTGCGCTTAATCCTATAAAGCTTAAAAGTGCAATTGAAAGTGAGATAATTGTTTTCATGATTATAAGTTTTTAATTATTATACTTGTTTCTAATCTAATAACACAAGAATACTTTAAGGTTGCATCATTTATTATTTCTTTTTCTAGGTTTTTTAATTTTTAGTGTTTCATTTACAACCGTTTTAACAGTATCTCTTACTGTAATAGTCTGATTTGATACTACTGTGTCATAAACAATTTTGGTGGAATGAGACTCCTCATCATAGCCATAAATTCCGATTTTATCCGAATTTTCTTTGTTTGAATGGGTTTTGTTAAATAGAGGAACTTCATCTTTATCTTCTGCCATTATGGTTTCATTTACTATTTTATTTGAGATTTCTTCAAGATTTGTATTACGCTCAGCATTTGTATCTTCTGATAAATCTTCCACAATTATTTTTTCTTCCACAATTATCGATGATTCATCTTTTGTAAAATCTGATGTTTTGTTGTATGTTGATCGAGTATTGGTTGCTTCATTTATTTGAAATATTTCTGTATTTTCAGCATTATCTTCATTTGTATTTATTCCTTCTTCTGTAAATTCTGTTTCTATTATATTCTCTTGATTTGAAGGATTCGAAATATTATTTTCTGTTTCAACATTTATAATATCTGATGTAGTGTGCTCATTAGTATTATCATTAAGCGAGTTAATGCCTACTACAAGCATTATACTTGCACCGATAATAACAGGAGCTAAATAAAAAACATTGAAAGTTCCCGGATTAAATTTAAAGAAATTAAATTTGGTAACCTTTTTCGACATTTGCAGACGAAGATTTTGCGAAACTGGAGCCTCGAAGTTTTCAAAGCTTTTGTTGAGCAAATCGTCTATATTATTTTTATTTCCCATAATCTAAATGTTTACAGCAGTTTGTTTAATACTGTTAGTTTTATTTAAAATTTCTTCGGTCTTTTTTATTAAAGCTTTTCTTGCTCTTGATAATTGTGATTTAGAGGTGTTGACACTAATACCGAGTTTCTGCGAAATTTCGTTGTGAGTATATCCATCTAAGACATATAAATTCAGTACCATTCGATAACCTTCGGGCATTTTGTGAATTATTTCGATAATTTCCTGAGGATTTATATTTGCCTCAATAATCCTAGCCTCTAAATCAGTACTTTGATCTTCGTCAATTTCGTCTGATAATAAATTGTCGTTGATTTCATCAAACTTTAATTTCGATTTTTTTCGACAATAATTAATTGCATTATTGACCATAATCCGTTTCATCCAAGCTTTAAAAGAACCTGTTTCGGTATATTTTGGGATATTATCCAAAATTTTAATAAATCCTTCCTGTAATAAATCATCAGCATCGGCAGAATTTGCAGCATATCTTAAGCAAACACCCTTTAACATTGGAGCATACTTGTCGAATAAAGCCATTTGAAACTTGTGCTTATTCTTTTTACAGCCGGCGATTATATTACTGTCGTCTATCATACTTTAACAAGATAACAAAAAAAAATTGAATGGTTGCATGTAATTTTTGAGAAAAAGTAATCGGGAATAAGAAAAAACTATAATTTGTGTTTTGCTACATAAGTAGCGAGGGTACCGAATCAGCCAACTGGCTGTTCGAGGACACTCGTAAAAACGGTGTTAAAGCCGTTGATGGTGAAAAAACTCTGAATTAGGTACATAGTAACGAATGAAGATTCAGAATTTCAATAAGTGAATTTAACCTAAATTACACATTCGGACTTTAGCCTTGCGTTTCATAGGGCAAACGCACACTTTTTTATAAAATGGGAAATTATTAATATTTTTCATTTTTTTGAGTCTGAAAGACTCATTTATTTTAACCTTGAACTGAACGAAGTGAAAGTCAAGGTCGAAAAAATGTGAAATATTCTCTTTTGGCGCAAGTTTTTGGTGTGAAACAAACC
>JAFGVU010000145.1 GCA_016937855.1 Bacteroidales bacterium
TCCTTTCGTAGGGAAAACCATCTATATAATTGCCATCAGGATCAAAGGCATGAATCGTTGGAAAAGATATTCCATCACTAGCACCAGGTTGCCCAAAAATATAAAAGTCGAAAGTCTCGTTTAGTCCAAGAGCAATTGGAGGACAGTATGTCCACGAGTTGTCGGCAGTTGATACAGGCCAGTTTCCGGTAGCATAATTGCCGTTGTTTGAGAATGCATAAAACTCAGATTGGTCTCCATGACTAGCGCCAATAATATCGGTTTTGTTAAACTGATTGCAAATAAGTGGCGATTGATAAGAGAATTTAGTGTAATCGTTTTCGATAGGAAATCCTTCTATCACATTGCCTTCGATATCAAAAGCATATATAGATTTTGTTGAACACATAATGATAATACTGTCGATAAGCGCATTGTTTGTAGCATTGTCTTTTAGCTTATAATCGTATGCAACCGATGGTGTAACTGCCGGATATCCGTCAAGAACAACAGGCCAATTGTCAGAAAAGTTAGTGCCATCATGACGAAAAGCATGTAATCGACCCTCAGGTACACGTTCCGAAACAAGAATCTCAAGATATTTGTCGTTATCAAGATCGGCAAGAGCCGGCGAACAGACTAACCAATTATTGTCTAGCGAAACAGGCCATCCGGACATTACGTTTCCTTCATTATCAAATACATGAATATGACCGTTTGCAGGAACACCTCCTGTAATCTGCACAATCTCAATATTTCCATCATTATTCAAATCTGCAGCAGCAGGAGGATAGGTTGCTGTTCCTTGTAAATTTGATTCCCAGATTAACGATCCATCGGAATTATATGCAAAAATTTTACTGTTAGCAGCAAAAATAATATCATCAGAACCATCATTGTTAATGTCTGATAAGCATACTCCGCGCATGTTTTTAAAACTTGCATTGCTTTCAAAAGCTTTAGGCCATCCATTAATCTGATCGGTTTTAAATGATTTTAACTGTGATTTTTTCGGAACTTTTATTACTTTAATTTGTCCAAAATTTGTATCGTCAATTTTAGCAATAGTTGTCTGTGCTGTAATATTTAAAGCAAAAATGAATGCGAATAAAAGGAGAATCAATTTTCGAAAAGTCATAAATCTGTTTTTTAAAAAAGACAAATTTAAAAAAAAATGCTCAAACGATAAATCATGATGAAAAATCATTTCAGAAGTCATAAAGTTTAATTAGCTAAGATATCTCGCATTGGTCAATTAATGTATTATGATATCCTTCTCGATAAAATATTAAAAAAAAGCATTTGCTAATTTTTTTTCATAGAATATAAATTTTAACTTTGCGACAAAACGAAAAAGCATAAAGTTATGATAAATAGTAAGTTGTTAAGCCCGAAAAGCGTTGTTGTTGTTGGAGGTTCTGATGATGTTACCAAACCCGGCGGAAAAGTTTTAAAGAATCTTATCGATGGTAGTTTTGCCGGAGATTTATATGTTGTAAATCCTAAATTGGATGAGGTTCAGGGGATAAAATCATACCGTAGTGTCGAAGAGCTACCTCAGGTTGATTGTGCTATTTTGGCAATTGCTGCAAAATTTTGTTTATCGACAGTTGAGGTTTTAACATCCGAGAAGTCAACAGGTGGGATAATAATTTTGTCGGCAGGTTTTAGCGAAGAGAATGAAGAAGGAGCAGAGCTGGAACATAAAATTGTTGACGTCATCGACAAGGCAGGTGCAAGTTTAATAGGTCCCAACTGTGTTGGACTTCTAAATCAAACTTATAACGGTATATTTACTACTCCAATACCTGAGCTTTCGGATAAGGGCGTCGATTTTATTTCAGGTTCGGGCGCTACAGCTGTTTTTATCATGGAGTCGGCAGTGCCAAAAGGTTTACGCTTTTCGAGCGTTTATTCAGTTGGAAACTCAGCTCAAATAGGAGTTGAAGAAATACTTGCCCACCTCGATCATACATACGAACATGGCAAAAGTGCTCCGGTTAAACTTTTATATATCGAAAATATTGACAAACCCGACTTATTATATAAACATGCTTCGTCCCTAATCAGAAAAGGCGCCAAGATTGCTGCAATTAAGTCTGGTGGCTCTGAGGCGGGTAGTAGAGCAGCATCTTCGCATACGGGAGCACTGGCAAGCAGCGATGTTGCTGTTGATGCATTGTTTAGAAAGGCCGGTATTGTCAGATGTAATGGGCGAGACGAACTTGCAACTGTGGCATCTATTTTTATGCATCCTATTGCAAATGGTAAAAATGTTGCAATTATTACACATGCCGGAGGTCCGGCAGTAATGCTTACCGATTCATTAAGTAATGGAGGATTAAATATACCACATATCGAGGGTGAAAAAGCAAATGAATTGCTCGAAAAATTGTATCCCGGAAGTTCTGTCGCAAATCCAATCGATTTTCTGGCTACCGGTACAGCAGAGCAGTTAGGTCATATTATCGATGCGTGTGAAAATGATTTTGATCAAATAGACGCAATGGCTGTGATTTTTGGTAGTCCGGGATTAACATCTGTTTACGATGTTTATGATCTCTTAGACGAGAAAATGAAGACATGCAAAAAGCCTATCTATCCAATATTGCCTTCAGTTATAAACGTAAAAGACGAAATAGATCACTTTATTGCAAAAGGGAGAATTAACTTCCCCGATGAGGTGACTTTTGGAAATGCTTTGTGCAAAGTAGTAAAAACTCCTGCTCCTCAAAATGAAGATATAGTAATTCCTGAGGTCGATAAAAAAAGAATCAGAAAAGTAATAGATAGTGCCGAAAATGGTTATTTAAACCCTGATAGTGTTTTTGAATTGCTCGATGCAGCAGGAATAGACAGAGCTTTCGAAAGAGTCGTCGATAATGTTGAAGATGCTGTTGGTTTTGCAAATGAATTTGGATACCCGTTGGTAATGAAAGTTGTTGGACCTGTGCATAAATCAGATGTCGGTGGAGTTGTGCTTAACGTAATGGATGAGGAAACAATCCGTCGCGAGTTTGTTCGACTTATGGCAATTAAAGATACTTATGCAGTTCTAATGGGTGAAATGCTCAAAGGAACAGAAGTGTTTATCGGTGCAAAACGCGAAGATAAATTTGGACACATGGTATTAGTAGGATTGGGTGGAATTTTTATCGAAGTATTCCACGATGTTAATACTTCAATTTCACCCGTTTCTGAACAAGAAGCAGAGTATATGATTAAAAATCTTAAATCATACAAAATTATTGAGGGCGTACGTGGACAAGAAGGCGTAAATCAAGAGGTTTTAAAAGAGCAAATACTAAGAATCTCTGCACTCGTTGAAGCTGCTCCTGAGATTTTTGAAATGGATCTAAATCCACTTCTCGGTAATTCAAAATATGTGAAAGCTGTTGATGCTCGAATAAGAATAGAAAAATAAAAAAATATAGGTAAATTTTCGAGAAACTCGAAAATTTGTTTTTAACGAATTGTTCAAGAAAGGGAAATAGGTAAATTTTCGAGAAACTCAAAAATTTGAAAAATGATGAGTGTGCAGGTCACCCTTCAGAGATTTAGGGGCGCGGTGGGAAGAAAAGGAAAAGGTAATTTTTCGAGAAACTCGAAAAATTGGTTTTAACGAATTGTTCAAGAAGGAAAAAAATAAAAAAAAATATAGGTAAATTTTCGAGAAACTCGAAAATTTGTTTATAACGAATTGAGAAACTCGAAAAATTATGTTTTTGATAAAAAAAGGAAAAAATTAAGATAATAAAAATAAAAAAAATAATAAGTAAATTTTAGAGAAACTCAAAAAATTAGCTTAATAAAAAAGAAAAGAGAAAATAAGTAAAATGAAAAGACTCAAAGATTTCTCTGCAAACGAAAAAATACTGATGGTGATGCTCTTATTATCAATAGTTTTAGTCGCAACGTCGTGGAATAGGATATGCGATAAGGCAGGTAAAGTTTTTAAACTATACACCAAAGGAGAAATTGAAGAAACTCGATAAATAAATTTATATGAAAAAGAAAGATTTGGTTTTTATAGTGATTGTCGCGCTATTTTTAATGCCGTTTTTTGTTTTTACTGAAGTGTATGATTTCTATAATACCTTCAATAAAGAGCATGGTATGATAATGAGCTTTATCAAGTTCGCAGTCCTTGCTACACTTGGAGAGTCAATTGGATTGAGAATAAAATCGGGCGTTTATAATCAAAAAGGTTTTGGAATAATTCCTCGTGCTATTGTTTGGGGATTTTTGGGATTGGGAATCAAAATGGCCTTTGTGATTTTTGCTATTGGAACACCAGCTTTTCTTGTTTATATGGGAATGGAAGATGCCGTGCAAGTGTTAAAGGGCGATCTCAGCTGGGGTAAAATATTTGTAGCATTTTGCATTAGCACAAGCATGAACCTGATTTTTGCTCCGGTATTTATGACATTTCATAAAATTACAGATACTCACATCTTAAATAATGGCGGAACAATTGCAGGGTTTTTAAAACCAATTAAATTTAAAGAAATCTTTCCATCTCTAAATTGGTCGGTGCAATGGGGATTTGTGTTTAAAAAAACAATTCCGTTTTTCTGGATACCAGCTCACACAATAACATTTTGCTTACCCGAAGAATGGCAGATTCTGTTCGCAGCTTTACTTGGAGTCGTTTTAGGTGTACTATTGTCAATTGCTGCAATAATGGGACAAAAGAAATAGTTTTTTTATTGAGCAACTTTTGTGAAAATTTGAAGTTATTATTTATAGACACTGAAAAAATTAATGAGTTTTGTAAAAGAAAATATATTAGAGTTAAAAAGTAAATTACCCAAGCATGTAACATTAGTTGCTGTTTCTAAAACTCATCCTGTCTCTATGATTAAGGAAGCCTATGATTTAGGTCAGAAAGTTTTTGGAGAGAATAAAGTTCAGGAATTGGTTGCCAAGTACGAAGAACTTAAAGATCTGGATATAAAATGGCATTTAATTGGTCATTTGCAAAGAAACAAAGTAAAATATATTGCAGAATTTGTTGATATGATTCATAGTGTTGATAGTCTCAAATTGTTAAAAGAAATCAACAAGCAGGCTATTGCTCACAAAAGAGTTATTAAGTGCTTATTGCAATTTCATATTGCAAGCGAAGAAACAAAATTTGGACTCGATTACGACGAAGCTGCAGCAATTTTATCATCTGATGAATATAAAAATATAACAAATGTTGAGATAGTTGGTGTTATGGGAATGGCAACATTTACCGATGATCGAGAAGTTGTAGAGAGAGAATTTGTTAATTTAAGCAATATGTATAAAAAAATTAAGACTGAGTTCTTTTTAGATCAAGCTGGTTTTAAGGAAATTAGCATGGGAATGAGCAGCGATTGGGATATTGCAATTGAAAAAGGAAGCACAATGGTACGTGTTGGAAGTATTATTTTTGGAAACAGGAATTACAACATATAATAAAATTATTATTTTTGTTTGGTGAAGTTAAGTAGAGTTTTAATAGGGATAACATTGGTATTTGTTTTTGGGAATCATTTAAATGCCCAAAATATGCCTGTACACGAGCAATATATGTTTGATTTTATGCTCGTAAATCCTGCTTTTGCAGGTATTTCGGAGGTGACTAGTGTTAAAATGATTCATCGCGAACAATGGGTCGGTATTGACGATTCTCCCAGTACTTCATTTTTGATGTTTAAACACAGACTTAAAGGTCGTGCCGGAGGAATTGGTGGATATATTTACTCTGATAATAACGGTCCAAATTCATACAATGGAGCACAGTTTTCGTGGTCATGGCAAGCACTACTCAGTGCCAAAAGATATAACAAGATGATCTTGTCTTTTGGTATGTCGTTTCGAGGATTAATTCACTCTTTAGATGAATCAAAATTTGACAGAGATTTGTACGATCCTATTGTCGATTACAGTCGAAAAGCAACTTTTGTCCCAAATGCAAACGCTGGTGTGGTGCTTTCATATAAACAACATTTTTTAGGCGCTTCATTTGAAAATTTAATCCCATTTTCCGATAGAATGTATAATGTGTCTGTCGAACCAATTAAGTATGTCATAATGAATATTCATACCGGGCATATTTTACAATTAACTCCAAAAGTTCAGTTTAGACCTTCGGCTTTAGTGAAAACAAATTTTCATGGCTTAAATCAATTAGATGTTAATTTTAAATTTCATTTAATGAGTGGTAAGGAGGTTCGTTCGGTTTATATTAGATATCAAAATGAAATATGGCTTGGATTATCTTATAATCAAACTCTCGATTGGATGCATTCCGCACCATTGTCTTTGTCGCCTGCTCTTGGATTAAATTATCATGCTTTTACATTTATGTACTTGTACGATTTGGGGCTGACATCATTGCAGTCATGTCATTTTGGATCACACCAAATATCGATAGGTATCAGGTTTTGGCACGATAAATATTACAATTGGGACAAACATTTAATCCCATCATTTAACGACGACTTTTAATGAATAGATTTACCGTCATATTGTTATTGCTGCTGTGCGTTTTATTAAGTCACAATGTTTTTGCACAACCAATGCGCGATACAATTAATTGTAGTAATCAGCCACTTTTATCATGGGTTAAAACTGCCGGAGGGTTGGATGTTGACCAAATTAATGATATTACGACAGATGAACTTGGAAATATATATATAGCCGGAGCTTATAGTCTTGAAATGGATTTTCTGTCAACTAATCTTTTGTCAAATGGATTTAAAGATTTTTTTGTAGCTAAATTAGATCCTAATGGCAATTTGATATGGATACAAAGTGGTGGCGGACCTCAAGATGATGAGGCAAAAGGTATCGCCCTCGACCAAAACGGGAATGTATATGTAACCGGTATTTTTCGCGGACAAGCCGATTTCGGAACTGAAAACCACAACTCTATTGGTGGGACGGATGTCTTTTTAGTTAAATATAATAATAATGGTGTTTTTCAGTGGGGTGAGTTTTTTGGTGGTTTTGATGATGATTATTCGAATGATATTTGTGTGGATCACCTCAATAATGTTGCTGTTACGGGAATATACTATTTTGCAATGTCGATTAATGGTTCGTCATACATTAGTAAAGGGGCAAACGATTTTTTTGTTGTAAAGTTTAATAGCTTAGGCAACCTTCAATGGGTTACAACACATGGATCAACTATTAATGACAGTGGAGTTAGTCTTTCCTGCGATAATGATGGAGACTTCTACGTTACAGGAGAGTTTTCCGGAAACCTTAACTTTGGGTCAACAGTTTTATCGGCAGATGGCACAAAAGATGTATTTTTGGCAAAATATCTGTCAGAGGGTACATTTGATTGGGCTGTTAAATTGGGTACTGTAGGAAATAATGATGCTGCCGGTAGTGTGGCTTGCGATTATAATAATAAAGTTTATGTTGCTTATAAGGCCGATCAAATTGCGAACCAAGCTCAGATTGGAGTTTATAATGCAGGAGGAACAATTGTCAATAACTTTGGTTTTGGCGGAAACGGAACAATACAGCCTAAA
>JAFGVU010000146.1 GCA_016937855.1 Bacteroidales bacterium
GCGGTTTTCGGGCATCGTTCCAGTCCGCATACACACCGAAGTTGAAGCGGGGCAGGGGGCTGAAATTACCACTTCACCCGCGATTAATTTTACACATTGTTAGCAACCGGGTTTGGTGTTGTTCAAAGCTAATTCTTTTCATAATTTATGGAAATATTGTTTATCGTAACTTTCATTCCGGCAAAGTTTGTAAAATGAGCTAAATTTATTTGTGGGGGGGCAACCCCAATGCCGCCTTAGCGGCAAGTGTGTGGGCAAATTGTAAGCTTATTGGCAAGCATTTGGTCAAGCGTGGGCTTGTGGGGCTTGCCAATGTGCTTACAATATGCGTGGGCTTTTTGTTTTAGCTCTTTACTGTTTTGCCTAATGCTTCGAGTAGCTGCGGTTTGTCTTCTAAACCAATCTTAGCCACTGCAAAGAACTCGCTCATCCAGTCGTCTATTTGGGCAAATGCAGAATCTTTGGCTTTTGTAGCTTCTTGCGATTCACCTTTTTCTCTTAAATATTCAGAACGTGCTGCTTCAAGTTCGGTAACTTTTGTATTTGTTGCCGTTATGTCCTCGGCTGATATCTTTAGCCGTGCCAGTTTGTTTTGAATTTCGGTATCGGCTGCTGCAACGGAATAGAATTTCCTGACTGTTTCAAGCCATTGCACGTATGACCTGGGGATAGAACCATCGAGGGCTAACTGTTCAAGTAAAACGGGGTCTTTACGGAACACTACTTTTGCTTTTTTACGGTCGTAAGAGTAAATGTCCTCCAATTCTTCTTTTTTACTTGAATAACTTGCATAGGCTGCTGATGTTTCGTCATCTTCCGTTTGGTTGTTTTCGTAAACATTGCGTGTTAGTTCAAGGAGTTCTTTTCCTTCCCCGATTACTTCGCTATTATAACCTAGGTCGGTCATAATAGTTGCAATCTCGGGTTGTGTTTCGGCATTTTCTAATGCTACACGGTAAAGCTCTAAGGTTTCGGCGTCGGTTAATTTTGTACGTGATGCCATAGTTTATTGATTTTAAGGGTTAATAATTAATGTTAACTTGTATGTATGTGTTGTATTTATATTTTTCACAGTTACACTTTGTTTTTTCGCACATCCATTTTCATTTTCCCTCGTTGCAATTGCATTTTTCCCTGTTACATCTCCATTTTCCACTGTTACATTTGCATTTTTCCGTGTTACATCTCTGTTTTTCTTCGTTGCAAATTGGTTTTTCCACGCTGCAGATGCCTTTTTGCTTGTTACAAATCTATTTTTCGGGATAGGGATTGTTTATTTCTTTAATGAATATAAAAAATGCATCAGATTTTCTACTCTTTGGGGGCAGAAAAATGCTTGATGGTTTTTTACGAAACGAAAAATATAAAACGATATTATTAATTGCAATAAAAGGCTAAATAATTGCCCAATTAGTTAATGAAGGGGCATTTTTGGGCAATAAAGTGCAAAAAGATTTAGTAAACACTAAAAATACGAAACAATTGTGTGATTTATTTAATGTGGATTATAAATCCACTATTGAAAGGCGGTGATTGCAAATCACCACCAGCGTATGCCATCATTATACAAATTCAGTAAAGCAGGGGTACGGATGGATTTTGGAGCGTTTACAAAGTGTGCTATTAGTTACGACCTTATAATAGTTTGGCAGAACTATTATTTTAGTTATTACATTATATCTACTTTTCAAAAATAATGCTTGCTCCTTCATTTATAGGAAAAACTGTTTTTATTTCCCCTGTTTCAATATCTTCAATAATTGCATATGTTTCAGGAACATGTGTTCCATTTGGAGCTTCAAATACTTTTATACCCCATTGATGAAATAAACCTTTTCGCTCAATTGAATTTGCAAAAGACTTATAACGAACAAACCTCTTTTCCATTTTATTCTTTTTATAAGTATAATAATTCTAAAAAAGTGGTCTGATTAAAACCACTTTTTTTAAGTAAATTAGAATTTAATTTTAAATTCCTTTATTCGTCTGCATAAAATCAGAATTACAATAACAATAAACAATGTTTCCATCTGTAGTTGTTTTGTCGTGTTGAAACTTGCGCAATCAACACATATTAACCACGATTATAATTGAATAATCTGTTCAAACAGGCAAGCATTATTCAATAAACAAAGGTACTTATTATTTTAAAACCTAAATCATTATTCTTCTTTAAAGGTGGATAATTTAGGTTTTAAAGTTTGAGATAAAATACTAACACTAAGGTACTAGTAATAAGCAAACTAAATAGATTAACAAATCTAAATTTCATAGTGTGATATTCCTTAATTTCATCCATAATGCCTTAGCTTAAAGTTTTTCACCTATTATCATTCATAACTTCAAATGAATTTTTTGAAAAATTATCAACAAGTGTTCCAGTGATTGTATAATCAACCAAATCACCTTCTACAAAAAACTCCTCTTTTACAAGTCCAAGCCCTCTCGCATAATAATATATATGCATATCCTTCTCAATATCTTTTACTGAAGAATCAAGTGCTTTATAGTTTAATGTTACAATAATACAATCATATTGACCATATTGGGTTGTGAGCTTTCCAAATTCACTTTTATATAAGTAATCTACATCGGGGTCAGCTTTTTTATCAACCCATGTAGATGGAGGGTATTTGAGAATTACAGAATTCTTAAAAGCTTGTTTATCAAAAAAAGTACTGTAAGTGTAAACATGACGAACAGATTTATTGTCAACAATATACGTCTTATAAGTATCCCCCATAGAGTTAGGACTTTTATTCTCATACATTATTTGAGAACAAACAACATCAACAGTATCTAAATGAATTCTTCTATATTCAATCGATGATGTAAAGTAATATTTACCATTCTTTATAGGCTTTGTTTTATAATCAAAAACTTTTCCTGTGTACTCTTTCGAAGGAATAAAATATTGTTCTATTTGAGCATTAATAGAAATACTTAATAATAACAATGGTAGTTGTAAGATATGTTTAAACATAATTATTAGTTTTATATAGATTGTTTGTATGTTTGTAAATATATATTTAAAAATCTTTCACGATTTTTTTCTCATTTCACTTGACCATTCTATTGGAACATTAAAACCTCAATACGACTAAACCAAAGTTGAGATTTTGTAACTGAAGATATTACAAAATTTTTATTTGAAAAACACTTATCATTCTATTGTAATAAAAAATTTATTAGACCACGTACGATTATCTTTTTCTGTTACATTTAAAGTGAACATGATTTGTTCTCCTATAGTAGCAGAGCTGCTTATTTCAATATAGAAAGAATAAGGTAAGGTGTTTGGGCTAGGAATTGGTTCGTTATGTGAATCCAATAACTTGCCTTGTAATTCTTCTTTTGATGGGAATCTCCCTAAATAATTACTAAAATGAATTGGGAAATCTGCTGTTGATAATAGCACATGACTATTTGTTGTTGAAACAGTTGCAGTGACATCTTCTAAATCAAAAGA
Source organism: Bacteroidales bacterium (assembly GCA_016937855.1). Classification (GTDB taxonomy): domain Bacteria; phylum Bacteroidota; class Bacteroidia; order Bacteroidales; family ML635J-15; genus Bact-19. The sequence goes on from JAFGVU010000146.1 coordinate 3,470, forward strand.
ACAATTGTTTAATAAAACTATTTTGACATATGTTTTACTAGATGGACTAAAACCACTACCGCTATTTGTAACGTATGAGAAAACATAACCAACTTCCTTAAATGTAATTTGAATTGGTAATGCTGATTTATCACCACTATAATTTTCATCATTAATATTGTCTCGCTCTAAATCAGGAATTAATTCACAACCTGAAAAGATTAATGAAATCAGGATAAAATATATTATATGTCTCATCTACTTAAAAGTTATATGTTAAACCAATACCATAATTTCTATTATCGAGGAGAACTGGAGAAAATGAAAGTTTATCCTTCATAAGTTTGCTTGCCTTTCTGTTTTCTGAACCAGTCTTTGCTGTCCAAATAACATCCCAAAGCCAAAGTACTGCACCTGTACCAATCAGAATGTATGAAGCTTTGTTGAAATTATTTGCTAAGTCAAAATATTTGTCAATATCGGATTGTTTAGTTGCTTCATGGTATAAATCATAATTGCTATTTGACAGAGATTTACAATAAATACCTGAACCTACCATACCAAGTGTAGCAATTGTTGTAAATATTGGAGGAGAGTTGACTCCTAACATTGAACCTTTTCCTCCATTAACAAAATAATCACCAACACCTGGAACTATTAATGAAAGTAAGGTATATCCAGAACCTCCATACCCTTTAAATGATTTAAATACTATTTTTTCTACACGATATTCATTTACTGTTGAACTACTTATTATGGCAGTATATTTACCCAAAGGATAATTGTTGTTTTCTATTTCTTTAATTAATTTCTCGCATGTATCACTTGCGGATACTTTTTTATTATTTTTAACTACCCTACATGTATCAACCTGATAGCAGCAATTAAAGCTGTAGTTTGTATAAGTATTAATTGTATAAGTTCCAAACAATGTGGATTCAGGTAGTTCGATAGTTTTTAAATAATTATCAATTTTAGATTTTAAGTTGTTGTTGTTTAGACCAATATAATTCGCTTTTGAGTTTTGTTTTCCACTAATGTCCTTTGTAAGTGAAATATTACAGGTAAAATCTAATGATGTGGAATTATCAGTTATTTCCTTTTTCAAGAAGTTTTTAATCTTGCGTTCAATTTCTTCGTTAACTGATGACTTGATTTCAGCAAAATCATATTGCTTTGTTTCACGACTTGATAAAAATTCATTAAGCCTTTTATATTCTTCCTCAGCTTCTTTTGCTTTCCTTTGTTTTTCTATTTCATCTAACTCCTTTTGATGTTTTTCTTCCTCCTGTCGTTTTTTTTGTTCTGCTATTCGCCTTTCAACATTATTTATTGGGAAAATTGATAATGTATTTCTAAAATCTAATGGATTAACTTCTTTATAATCGTAAATAATGTGAATCTCATAATATTTGTCAAAAATAAAATCTTTATCATTACCTTTTCCCTTAGCAAATTCTGATAAATCCAAATATGACATTATTATGCAATCATAATCAAAAGGACCAGAGAAATTTACTGTGCCTCTATAGAAATATGCTGCCATTGTATTATCATAACTTGTATAAGATACATTAACTTTCATTGATAAATCACCATCTCTAGGGTCATAAGCTAAAATTTGAAAATCATCACCAATTTTTTTAATTGTCAGATTAGCAGGAGTAAACCTTACGCTATTACCGCTGATTCTGTTTTTTATGCCATAAGAATCAAATTCAAATTTTTGAGAATATGTTGTAATTTGAATAAATAAAATTAGGATAATTAGACTTAGTAGTTTTTTCATATTATTACATTTAATTTATTGAATGTGTGTTGGCAAAAAAGTATTTGTTTTTCTGAGTCGGCAAGAGTGCAGGGATGGGCTGACAAACCTAGGCTTTGTGTGTCGGAATTTTTTAGTATTTCTATCTCTTTTTTTGTCTTCATATTTGCACGATGTTTCATTCAGGCTTGCGTACACGGTTACGTGTAAGATTAGGCGCGGTTTTCGGGCATCGTTCCAGTCCGCATACACACCGAAGTTGAAGCGGGGCAGGGGGCTGAAA
>JAFGVU010000147.1 GCA_016937855.1 Bacteroidales bacterium
AAAAAACCCACTCCGCTTTAAAATGCAACAAAACGGAAACATTGGCATAGGCACACACAACACAAATTACTTTACCGTAAATGAAAATGGCAATGTGGGTGTGGGGACTGATGAGCCGGATTATAAATTAGATATTGAAGGAAACCTAAGAATAAAAAACGGTTGGAGAGGATTAATAATAGAGGGTACCGGGACGAATCCACATCGCTACGATTTTATTCTTGGTGATTTAGGAGGAAGTGCTTCTAATTCCGGTGGATTTAGTATTTTTGATAATACTGCCAATGCTTATAGACTTGCAATTTCTCGTGATGGGAATGTGGGAATTGGGACAGTAAGTCCGCAATACTTGTTAGATGTACGCGGAACTGCACATTTCTGCGAAGTAAGGGTTAGAACAGAAACATGGTGTGATTTCGTTTTTGCCGACAACTACAAAACACCCGATTTAGTGGAACTGGAAAAGTTTATAAAAACCAACCGACATTTACCCGGAGTGCCAAGCGAAGCCGAAGTAATTGAAAACGGAGTGGATCTAGGCGAAATGAATAAAGTTTTACTACAAAAAGTTGAGGAGTTAACCTTGATAATAATTGAGCAGGATAGACGACTACGTGATCTAGAAGAAAACACACAGAATAATAGAGGTAATTAAATAATTGTTAAATTTGTAATTATCAATATTATGAAAGCACACATTAAAATATTTTTTTCATTTTTTGTAATCACGGCATCGTGTTTTAATCTTTTTTCACAAGTGAACAATAATAGTAGTTCTAATATGGAAAGTGAAAGTGAAGAAATTAAAACAGGACATGTTTTTATTGACGGAAAATATATCGAACCACCCTATATTGTTAAAAGAGAAGGCACACAGATTTTCATAAATAACAATCTGGTGTTCGACTATCAGCGACCGACAAGCCCATTCGATTTTAAACAAAAACCAATTGCCAATTTTAACGAACTTGACCAAAACTCTCCCTTAGATGATATTTTTAAAGTTAGAGATACTGCCTATAATAAACCATTGGTAAACGTTATCTGTTCTTACTATCTCGAGAAATATGAGTATTCTGTAGCATGTGATAGCATTGCAGAATTTTACAGATCTTTACCAAATGTAAAATCATTTACAAATTACCCCAGTAAAGTTGATGCCTTCGAAATGATTTCATACAATGATGAATCGAAACCATTTTCGTTACAACCATTTGGTCGAAGCTACAACAACACTTATGGTCCAAAAAGCGAGTTTGATTTAAAACAAGAATTAGATTCTAGAATCAGTTACTGTTTTAAAGATTATAGCGAAGACTTACATCTTAATAAAATTTTAATCTTTATTTCTGCTCCTGAATTAGATGCCAAATTTTTAAGAATAAGAATAAGATCAACTAAAGCCAAGGATTTTTGTAATATTTTACTTTCACAAGATAGTCAAGAACTAAAAATTGACAAACTAAGTAATATTGTTGTGGATAGAGCCTCGGCAATAAAGATAATAGAGACTATTACAGATAAATCAGTCATCATTAAGATTCTTGAGCAAACATCGAGTACAATAAACAAAGGAGCAGAAATTAAAAACACTAAAACAATAGATCAATTTGCCACACCAAATAATGGAACAATAATGGCTTGGTGTCCTAATATATATGAACATGAATTTCAAGACTTTTTATCACATGAAATAGAACAGGTCAGAGAAGCAATTGAAGATCAAGGTTACACATACAATGTCAACAATGTTTTTACTGATTCTACATATAATGATCATGATTATGGAACCTGTACCTATGAAAACTTAACGAGTTTAGCAAATGCTGGTTTATTATATATAGCTTCTCATGGATATGATGGATTGCTTGACCCTAATACAGGCGAGGTAATTCCTAAAGGTATTGCCTTAATTTTTTCAGATACCTTTGAAGCAATAAATCAATGGAGAGAAAATGATCCGAACATTATTGCTCACCAGTATTATTATCATCTTTGGGAAGATGAATGCTGGGCAGCGGTTGGAACAGAAGCATGGGCAGAGCAATGGCTATCATCAGGATTGGAGCAAAACAACGCTATTTCAATTCTTTCAACATGCCATAGTTATTCAAGTGGTTGGGTTGATGCTTGTACTGGTGGAATATGCTTTGGCTATGGACAAAACACCAATTATTGGAATTCAATTGTACATCATAATTACGAATTGCTGAATAGAATGAACGGAACAATTAAATGTCCAACAACTAATAAGCCTATATATAGAGAAGCCCATGATGCTTATGAAAATATGCCTTTTCATTATGACGAGTTTACATACAGTTCCAATAATTTTATTAGACTATGTCCGGCAATAGAATCACTATCTCCTTATAATCAAGAATATATTCAGACTGACAGGACTTCTGGTTTAATTACAATTGATACTTGGTGTATTGTTGACAATGCTCACAGAGCTGAGGATGCTCTAACATTTACTACATCAGAAGGTATTGTTATTACAGATGTTTATTGGGTTATGGAGGAAGGAAACACCAATAAGTCACGAAAAATAGAATATCATTGGGCATACAATGATGTTGAAAGTGGCGAGATTATGGTAACCGTTAATCCTGAGTTTATTGTTGCACATGGCGGTGGCAACCAACAATTAGATTTTGATGGAACAACACCAAATGGAGATCAAGGCAATTTTAAATTTTATATTGAAGCAAACTTTAGCTGCGGTATTAGTGTATTGCCATCCACTTTGGTCAACCTTGCGAACCAAGGAGAAAACGAACTGATTTTTGAAGCAAATTGTAATGATGAAGTTATGCATTACCAATGGTTTTTTGAAGGTGGCACTCCATCGACAAGCAATCTTGCAAATCCGGTTGTAACATACAACAATGAAGGACTATTTGATGTAAATTTAACAATTACAGGAACTAATAATCAATCATTCATAATTACAAACCAAGACTATATTTATGTACATGATGGCAACGACACTGAAAATGATATTGTAAGTTGCGATTACTCTATTATCGGGGATAAACAAGTCAGTTATTATTTGTATGTTGATTATGTCACAGAAGGCGAAACATACGATGTTACTTTATACTTTGGTGATGGTTATCATAGTAGCACATTTACTGTTGACTATCCAACTACAATTGGACCAATCTACAGAACTTATGACGATTATGGCGTTTACAACTCTTACGTTACAATCTCTTATCAGGGCGAAACCGAAATATTATATTTGTCTGAATGTGGAAGCGTTCAGTTATTTGACCTAAACCCCTGCGAAGACTTTACTGTTGATTTTGATTATTTTCCGGAAGATCCTGCTCCAAATGAGGATATTTTATTCGTGCCACAAATTAGCAATTGTAATGGACAATGTTATTGGAGTTGGGAATTTTCTGATCAAGCTTCTCAGAATTATAATTATAATGAAATTATCTGGTGTAATAATAGTACCAATTTAAACATTTCTAATAATTTTGAAACTGAGGGGAATTTTTTTGTTAAACTTACAGTTATTGAAACAGAAGTTGGATGTGTTCCTAAAGTTATTGAGAAAGAAATTCCAGTAAGAAATAGAACAACTTGCTACGACCCTATATACATTTATAGCTCACATTATAAACTAGGAAATCCAATAGATCGTATTCTTCTAAAAAAACACCCTTGCTCTTTAGAATTACGTTGGCAACATACTGAAAATTTAACATCTGATTGTATTGGCACTCATCATCCTGATTCTGCACACATGTATTTGTACAAAGAGGGTAGTGGCATTAATGACACACCTAATTTTTTAAGAAGGAAATCTCCTTATTCAGGTTCGCCTTGGATATCTTTTCATGACTACAGCTACTTCGTGCCAATTTTTACCGAACAAATGTCATTTGGGAAATACATTTTTCACGTTTTTGTTTTTGGCAGGACTAATCAAATTCATACTCCCTTTTTTACGGCAGAGGCAAAGATTGATGTTGAAATTGTTGACTGTGACTTAACTGCTGTCTATATAGAAGATGGCTTTTTCGAAGATGCAGTTAACAACGCTCCATATTATTCTGCCGGCAAATTTATTTTAGATGCTGAAGTTAATTCAATGCTAAATTCTGAAAACACAGTATTTACAGCATGCAATGGCATTATTCTAACCGATGGCTTTAATACGGGAAATAAATCCTTTATTGCTACGGGTGAGGGTTTTGCCGATTGCATAACTCAATCCTTTTTTTGGTGGGGTTGGAATTATGCACTACCACCACAATTACTCAACCAACAAGAGAAAGCATTATCTTTTGAAGTTTCCCCAAACCCATTTCGAGAATTTTTATATATTAGGATAATGCTACCAAAGCCGTCAATAATCTCATTAGATTTATTTAGTTCAGATGGTGCGTTCATAAAAAATGTATATAACAATTCTGTTAACACTGATCAATTGGAACTTGAATTTAGTTTTTCAGAATTACCACCTGGAGTATATTTACTTCAACTTACTAATGAAAAAAATACTAAGACTTTAAAAATCACAAAACAATGAAAAATAAAACAATTGGAATAATCCTGTTTTTTTTAATCTTTAGCTTAGCCCTAAAATCGCAATTTTTTGTTGGGTATAAAACCGGTTACGATTTTTCCACAAATAGAATTGAAAAATTGCAGAAAACAAGCTCTTTTTACCAAACAAATGAGTTAGGTAATGGCGTACCGGTATTCATGTATTTAGGCGAAGGCTTTTACAATGCTATTGAAGTTGGCTACAAATGTAAAAATATAAGTGTTGACATTAGCGCAGGCGGGAACGTTAATAATTTTAATCTAAACTATTTGGATGAGAAAAATGCTTACTTTCAAAATATTACACCCTATAAAACTACTTATTACGACACATTACAACTAAATTCATATTTTCGAGAGTTCTTTGACGAGTTTTTGACATTCGAAGACTTAACATTTTATCAATATAGATACAGTTTATACAACATTAATACATCTGTGTCTTTTTACTATGCCACAAAATCATTCGACTTTAAGATAAAAACAGGGTTTTCTTTCAATTATCTAAAAATCGATTTCGAAACAGACTGGCAAAGCAATATGTATAGCAGAACACAGTCGGCTGAATTTAGAAATATACAGACAAAATCAATAATTTTTGAAAGACCTGAAGTGTCTTGGTTAATTGCCTTTGAAGCTGATTATCGTGTATCTGAAAGTTATTGTTTTTTCTTTGGTTTTGGATACAGACCACTCAATTTTACTCCTGTAAATTGTCGAGTAATAGCAGCCGAAGCTTATACAATTGAAAATGGCGAAACAGTAGAGTCAATCAATGATGTGGGGCAAGGGGAAGTTGAATTTTTGTTTCCTCAAAGCTTTACACCAATAAAATACAATTTTAATACGCTTAATGTATCTATTGGGTTAAGATATTTTTTCAATAAGAATACAAATTAAATAAAAAAAACAGATGATTTATACACGTTTTATAATAATCACAATATCCCTACTGATTTCGTCATTTGCAAATGCTCAGTTTTTTGCAAAATTAAACACAGGATATAATCTATCTTTAAGTAAATACGGTGCGGGGTTAAATATAAGCAGCATAATTCCAAATGAACCAAATGAATATTTATCAAGCTACCATCCTTTGCTATATTATAGCGAAAACAAAGAGTTGGTGACAATAAAACCTGCTCTTGGGAGTGGAATTAACAACGAAGTTTCATTTGGATATAGAAATTGCTTTTTAGCTGTTGAGTTAATAATGGGGATGAATTTAAACGCACTAAACTTCAACAATCAGACTAATCAATATTTAGATGAATTTTCCAAAACATACACTGACATTACATCTGCTGATATCCCTTTTTATTGGAGGTCAGGTTTTGATAAATACCTAAACACGGAGTTTTATTCATCCGTAGAATTTGCATATAATATTATTTACTTTAATCCAACAATTTCACTATATTATAAATCCAACAACTTCAGTTTTGGAGCTTCTACTGGCATCAGTTTTAATTTTATTGATTTGTCAGTTATAGCGGAATCTAAAGCTTTAGGTTATAACGACACTTATAATCGTAGCTTCATGTATCAATCGACAATGTTATATAATCCAAATAAACAACAAATTGAAGATCTGTTCGTAAATCCAAAAGATAAGGAGAATATGATTATTTCATACACCATTGGTATAGACTTTACATATCGGCTAAAAGATGAACTAGAATTATTTGGAGTAATAAAATATCGTCCTTTATATTATTCTCCGGCTTTTGCTGTTATTACCGACATAGAAAGAATTACGGAAAACAATGGAAGTCAAAATATAAGTCAAGAAGAAGATTTACCATTCTCATTTGCATACAATACTTTCACTCCATATGAGAACACAATTTGGTACGAAATCAGAAACTACGACTTTTCAACAATAGGAATTAGTATGGGCATTAGATATAATTTTGGTAAATCAGAAAACAATGAAAAATAAACAAAAACTACTGCTTGTAAGTTTGGTATTTTCGGCTTTTGTTGGTAAAGCCCAATTCTCAATCGAAATAAATACCGGGTATGCTGCACCTTTATATTATACAGGCAAAAACAAAGTGTATGAGCAAGACTATGAACATAGATATAAATATCGCGACACAACATTTACAGAAACACGAAAATACAATATGGGGAATGGCATAAGTTTTGGTTCTGCAATTGGTTATCAAACAAAAAAGGGCTAAAGTTTAGCATCGAAGCATTTTACTTAAACAATATTACTATTCCATTTTTGTATAACAAGTACACTCGAGAAGCTAACATGGCGTACAACTGGAACTATAATCAAGATATTCTAATCTATTATTCAAAGGATGAACAGTTCCTTGAATATGCCTCCACCAGACTATCGATTAGCCCATGTTTAGGGTATACTTATTCATATGAGAGCTTCTCTGTAGAAGCATCAATTGGAGGAACAATTTCCGATATAACTGTTTTTGTAACTTCTATATCAAGAAATGAATGGATTTCAACTAGTACAAATGATGGTTTGCAATATGATCCGAATGGTCAATTTTACAATCTTATTGAGCATATTTCGATGAGTAAATCAAATGAAAGAATTTTTACTCCATATTTTCAATTAAAGTATAATTATCAATTTAATCGAAATCTTAGTTTAAGTATAGCAGCTAGTGCTTCAC
>JAFGVU010000148.1 GCA_016937855.1 Bacteroidales bacterium
CGTTCAATCTCTAATTTGGTAAGTCCGGTAAGTTCCATAATCTCTTTAAGGGTGTAGCCTTGTTTTTCATATCCCTTGCAACTTTTTTAATCCCTGTTTGTTCTCCCTTTTTCTTTAGCAACTTTTACAGCTTCTTTGTATCCACCCGAAACAATACTAAACTTCAAAAAGTTTATGGAAGTGTAGTTGCTCGGTTGGATACATTATAACATTGTTTTAACGACATGAGTTTTTTTTACACAGAACAATTGTTCTGCATAATTATTTCTAAGCTAACTTTTATTGCTTAGCTAGATGAAATTCTTGTTTTTTACATTCTCTAATCATCTTGCAGATACAATACAATAATCTGATGCAGGATAATCATCACCTTTTTTCCTATTATTTTGCCATTGTAATGGTTGTAGATTTGATAAATCATCTCCACCACCTTTGGCAACTGGTTTAATATGGTCTATTTGCTATTGCTGGGTAAACGCAAACGAAATCGGTTAAATATTATAACCTTGATGCGATTATTTCGGTCGGCTACAGGGTAAACTCAAAACAAGTCAGTACAGAACTCGCAAAAGCATTTGTCGTAAATGAGTTTGAAAAATATAGAGTAGTTCAAGATAGAATGTTAGAATCAGATTTTGACAAACAAATAAAAAAACAGCTTGGAGAAAAGTTAAGAACTGTGTGCCTGAATCCTCCCCCTAGCTTACGCCGATTTGCAATCATTACCCTTGATATTACTGAAACTTGGATTGCAAATACGAGAGAGCGAGGTAATAATGCCAAATCATATTCATTGGATAATTATTTTGCGGGATTATGATTTTGATAACGGTATTTCGGATATTGGTGCAAACGACGATGATTTTATCCTCACTAGACAATTATTTCCGTAATTTTGTCGTATATTTGTAAAAACAATTGATCATGGCAACAAAAACCGCAAAAAACAAAATACACTGGACAAAACCGGCTGATCAAAATCCCGAAATAACTATTGATGATTTTAAAGATATGGTTAAAGAGGCTGAAAAGGGTCCTTTTTATTCTTTGACTGAATTTAAACAAAAAATGAAATTGTGGCGGAAAGAAAACCTACAGAAAACAAAATAAAAAAAGTTGTTTTTGCCGAACACTTTTATTTTACACTAGTTGAAGTACTAACCTATGGTCTTGAAGAGTTTGGCTCAGTTGTAGCATATAATTTCAACATGGAAATAGAGAGTACAACACAAAATCTATCGAATCTTTATCTAGCTTTTCCCGAAAATAAATTTCTACCCACTAAAACAAAAATATATCGCAATATTGTTTTAGGTAAATACATGATATTGTATCGTATTAAACCAACAACGGTAGAGGTTTTAGCAATTTATCACAGTTCAATCAAACCATCCAAAATTAAAAAATTGCGAAGCCTTAAACCTTAATTTTGCATAGGAATATCCATTAAAAGGATTTTGCTGTTTTCCGCAATATGTAGAGTTATCGATTCAGTTTCCCAAATTCCAATGCCATCGCGTTTTGAGAGTTTTTCACCATCAACATCAATTTTACCATCAATCACAAAAATGTAAACCCCGTTTCCATTCTTTTTTAACCGATATTGCAATTCTTTTTCTTTTTCAAATTGTCCCATAAAAAACCAAGCATCCTGATGTATCCATGTGCCTTCATCATCAGGATTAGGGCTAACAATCTGTAATAAATTATTTTGCATTTTGGTTTTGTCTAAACTAATTTGCTGATATCTTGGCTCAACGTCTTTGGTTTTTGTAAATAGCCATATTTGGAGAATACTTGCGTCAATTTCATCGTTTGCATTATACTCGGAATGCTCAATTCCCGATCCGGCACTCATGACTTGAACATCGCCCGCATTTATCACACCATGGTTTCCCATACTGTCATTATGTTCTAATGCTCCTGAAATTGGAATAGTAATTATTTCCATATTATCGTGTGGGTGAGTTCCAAAACCGGTGCCTCCGGCAATAATGTCGTCGTTTATAACCCTGAGAACACCAAAATGTATCCTGTCGGGATTGTAATAGCCTGCAAAACTAAAAGTGTGGTTTGTTTTTAACCAACCGTGATCGGCAGAGCCTCTTGTATTTGATTTATGTATTACTTTTTTCATTGTTATTATATTTGTATTTTAAAATATAACAATGAAATGCTAAAAAAGTTTGAGGCAAATTGCTATAACTTTACTTGTTTTGTTTTAACCACAATTCCATCATCGCTCAACTCACTATAGTTAATCGTAACATAGCCTGGTTTTTTGGATGTTTTAGAAATAACTTCAATACCTTTATCCCATTGGTCGCAGTGTGTTGAGATTGGCTCAACGAGGTTTTCCCATTTGCCATTTTTGAGAGTAAAAACATAATATGCACTCCAGCAACTTGTCCACCAATGCGGCAATATGCCAATTTCGTCGCAACCATTGTTGTTAAGATCACCTTCATTTATCGGATTACCTCCAATACACATTTCAATTTCAATAGGCGGAATGCTTTTGTCTGAGAACTCAATATAACAAGTACACTCTCCTTTGCACTCGCCAAAGCTGTCTTCGGACTTGTCTTTTGGGAAGTCGGGAGCATTTAGCCACATAAATTCAGGAGCTCCATCTGAGTTAAAGTCGCCGGCTACAGCTCCTTTGGGTAAATTCATTTTTGCAATATTTTCGTCAGTTATTAAATCGCTTTCTTCAGTAATTTTCCAACCCGATTTTGTTTTTGTTATAACTAAATATGAAGGATATTCGTGAATATTACCACTTACTTTAACGGTTTTGGTGAAGCTTGCCTTGTATGTAGAGTTATCAATTTCTTCAAAATCTATTTTGCCTATACTTTGCTTAAAATCTGGATATTTCTGCAATAGAGATTCTTTTTTATCAACGCAAGTGTTACCTATGAGTTTCATTTGATAAAAATTGACGGAGTCTGCAAAGATTTGTTGGAAAACATCGTAGTCGTTATTGTTGTGAGCATCGTTCCACTGTTGAACAAGAATGTTTAATTCCTTTTCTGGATTTTGATTATTCTTAGCATTTTTATCATTTTGGTTTGTGTTTGTATTGCAGGCGAATAACAATAATATAATTGCCGTTGATGCAAGAGTTAAAAAATAAAGGTTTTTTCTCATGTTTTTTTATTGCAAATTTATTGATTTTTAACGATAAAAGATAATTTTGAAGTATTTCTTAGGATTATTCTATACTTAGGTTGTTAACACCAGACACTACAATGTCCTCTTCAATTATTGGATCAATAATCTCTACATAACTATTGTGTTTTTGTCCGATATTGACTTTAACTTTAGATAGTAGATATTTATCTTTGTCTTTGCTATTTATGATATAAATAAAATAATTTTTGCCTGATTTTACCACAGCAGTTTCAGGTAAGGATTTTACTAATCTGGAGCCAGTGTTAACAAGCGCTTCTATTGCAGCCGAATTGATTGTTTTTGAGCCGCTCTTTTCCGGTTTTGCATAAACATCAACTGCGCCAGTTTCAGGATTTATACTATTCCCTATCTTCGAAATAGTTGCAGTATGTTTTTGTTTTGGATTATTTAAAGTATAAAACTCTAGTTTTTGATTTTCTTCAAGATATGCCAAGTCCTTTTCAAATGCCGATAGCTTTAATTCCAGATTATCTCCGTTAATTATTTCGATGAGTTTTGTATGTTGGTCAACAAACTGACCATTAACAATATTTGAAAAGTTTATTGTTCCCTTTACGGGAGCAACAATTGGAATAGATGAGTAATAATTGCCTTGTTCTATCTTATCAGTGTTAATTCTTAGCTTGGATAATTGGACTTTGAGGGACTCATACTTTATCAATGCTGTTTTATATTCTGATTCAGCTGCTATCAATTCTTTTTCTGCAACAATTTTATCCTCAGATAAACTTTGCATTCGCTCATAATCGCTTTTTAATTTTTTGATAGATATTGCAGTTTCTGCAAATTCTTGCTGAATTCCAATTAGTTCAAGGGAAGACAGATAAAAAAGTATTTGACCTTTATAAACACTAGCTCCATTTTCAAAACTGATGTTTTCTACAATTCCACCAATTGGAGTACTTATCTGAGATACTGAACTAATCGGGGCATATATAAATCCGTTTAAGAGTATAGGTGAAGCGAATTCCATTTCCTGAATTTTTCCAATTTGCATTTTCTCCGACTCGAATTGTTTTGAGCTGATTTCGATATAATCACTTGTGTTTTCTGCAATATTATCCGGATCGCCGGAGCACGAATAATTAAATCCTGCAAGTGCAAAGATTATTGCTGAAGTATATAATAAATCTTTAATTTTTCTCATATTTTAAATTGTTAAAAATTTTAATTCTATTATTGTTTTATTATGTTTTGCAATGTTTTCGTAATGATATAGCAAAGAGTTTAATGCATTGTCCATACTGTTTACAAACTGAAAATAATCAATTTCACCTGCTTCGTAACTTTTTTGAGCAGAAAGAATTATCTGTTCTGACAAATTAGATCCGGTTTCTTCGTATTTCCTGATAAGCTCTTTGTAATTCTCTAATTCTAAAAGAAGTTGTTTTTGTTTCGAATTTAGCTTGTATAAATTATCCTCAAATTGGTTTTGATTTATTTGGTATGAGATTTTTGCCGCATTTGTGTTTGCCTTTTGTTCTGCCCAAAACAGCGGGATATCTATCCCAATAGTAAAACCATTGTATGTTTTGCTGTTTGGATAATTATTTGAGCCGTAAAAGTATCCTAAATTAAAATCGGGAGTGTATTGTTGACGATTTACATTAATTGTCGATTCGAAATAATCTGTTTGTTTTTTGAAGATTTGGTATTCTATATTGTTTTCAAGATTTCCAATCTCGACTTTTAGTTTTGAGATTTCTTCATAAACAATAGTGAAGTTGTTCTGAGAATTCATAAGTGCATACAGCTTTTCGTAGGCAATTTTTAAATTGTTTTCTGCTGTGGATAAATCTGTTTCTGTTTTTTGCTTTTTTGCAAGTGTGTTTAAATAGTCGAGATGATTTATCTCTCCGGCATTTTGACTCTTTACAGCCTTCTCTTCAATTTGAAAGTAGAGGCTGTCGATCATCTGATAAACATTTCTAGCATTAGTAAGATAGATAATCTCATAGTACATTTGAGTTATTTCTTTTTCAAGAATTTGTTTATGCTTTTGATACTCAAGCTTTCGTATTTCAGTTTTTAGCTTGTTAGATTTAAGCTTACTGCTGTATTGAGTCGGGAATTTAAAACTTTGTTCAATGCCAAAAATTTTTAAAGGATAATTATTTTCTGCAATATTGTTTTGATCATAATCGGAGTAAAATGATGTTTTATCGAAACTAAATGCTGAGTTTTGCAAGGCTTCGGATTCTTCTATTTGTAATTGCATTGTTTTCAATTGCTTGTTATTTGTAAAAGCAATCTCTTTAACTTGTTCGAGATTAAGAGTGTTTTGCTGAGCGTTTACAGTAAGAGCTAAACCAGAAAAAGCAAGTAACAATAAAAGAGAATTTGATCTAATAATCTTAAATGGTCTGAATTTAATGCCTTTTACGTTATGAAAGATTTCGAAAAGTAAAGGTAAAGCAATCATTGTTAACATAGTTGATGTAATTAATCCTCCAATAACAACAGTTGCTAAAGGACGTTGAACTTCGGCACCTGCACCAGTAGAAACGGCCATTGGGAAAAATCCCATTGCAGCAGCAGCAGCAGTTAATAAAACGGGTCTTAAGCGGTCGCGGCTTCCTTGAATTATAAGCTCACGCATACTTTTGAAAGTGCCATGCGCTTGCAATTCTTTTAGGTGTTCAATTAAAACAATACCATTTAAAACTGCGATACCAAATAGAGCAATAAAACCAATTCCTGCCGAAATGCTAAAAGGCATGTCTCTAATCCATAGTAACAGCACACCACCAACAGTTGCGAGTGGAACGGCAGTGAAAATTAATATTGCGTCTCTTAAAGACTTAAACGCAAAATGCAAAAATATAAATATTAATAGAAGTGCAACAGGAACAGCAAGTAGTAGCCTGTTTGACGCATTTTCAAGGTTTTCAAATTGTCCACCATATTCGATATAGGTTCCCGGCTCCATAGTAATATTTTCGTCAACTATTTTCTGTATGTCGGTAACTACTGATTTGAGATCACGATTTCTCACATTGACACTTACAACAACACGTCGATGTGTATTCTCTCTTGATATTTTTGCAGGACCTTCATCATAATTTATGTTAGCAAGTTCTTTTAACGGAACAATTAGTCCCGATTCTAGTTTAACCGGCAGTTCTCTGATGTCGTCTATATCTTTTCTGCTATTTTCATTAAATTTTACCACTAAATCGAAGCGTTTTGCGCCCTCAAAGACAGATCCGGCAGTTGCACCTCCAAATGCAGTAGCAAGATGGTCATTTAATGTTTTAATATCAGCTCCGTATAGAGCAAGTTTTTTTCTGTCATATTTTACCGTCATCTGCGGGAGTCCAACAGTTTTTTCAAGTATTATGTCGGCGGCTCCTTCAACGTTGGAGATTAGATTTTTAATTTCGTTTGCTTTCAAATTCAGATAGTCTAAATCATCGCCGTAAATTTTTATAGCTATATCAGAACGCACACCTGTAATAAGCTCATTAAAGCGCATTTCGATGGGTTGAGTGAACTCATATTCTATGCCCGGAATTACCGAAAGTTCTTCTTTAAAAAGATCTGCTAATTCTTCTTTTGATGATGCCGATGTCCATTCTTTTGGAGGTTTAAGCCTTATAATCATATCAATTTCTTCCATCGACATTGGGTCGGTTGGTACCTCGGCAGCGCCAATACGACTTACAATTTGGTCAACTTCGGGAAATTTGTTAATCAGAATTTGCTCCATTTGGGTGGTTAATTCTATTGTTTGAGATAACGAAGTTCCTGTCTTTAGTACCGGTTGAATAACAAAATCTCCCTCGTCTAAAGTTGGGACAAATTCACCGCCCATTCGGGAAAAAACTATACCTGTTAATATTAGAGATGCTAATGCCATTCCTAAAATAGTTTTTTTGTGACAGCATGACCATCGTATTACTGGTAAATACGATTTTTGCACTAAGTTCATAAACATATCAGACAAATTCCATTTGCTTCTTTTTTCTTTGTCTGGCTTTAAAAACATCGAAGAAACAACCGGAAGCCATGTAAAGCCAAGAATCATTGCTCCAATAATGGCAAAACTAAAAGTCAAAGCCATCGGTCTAAACATTTTTCCTTCAACTCCGCTTAGAGTAAGAATTGGAATAAAGACAATTAAAATAATTATTTGTCCAAATATTGCAGATTTCATCATTTTTGATGCTCCCTCATAGGTTATTCCATCAATGATTTCTTCCTTATTTCCATTTTCTAAAAGTTTTGCTTTTTGCTTAGTTAGTTTGTAGGCGATGTATTCTACTATGATAACTGCACCATCTATAATTATTCCAAAATCTAGCGCACCTAAACTCATTAAATTGGCATCAATTCCAGTGAGAAACATCATAGATAGGGTAAACAATAGTGCTAAAGGAATCATAGATGCTATTACTAAAGCACTTCGGATATTGCCAAGAATCAGCCACACTACTAAAAACACGATTATACATCCGAAAACAAGATTTTCAATAACTGTAGAGGTAGTTTTTTCAATTAGTTCGCTACGGTCGAGAATTGGATTTATAAAAACTCCTTCGGGTAAACTTTTTTGAACTTCTGCAACTCTTGTGTGAATATCAGCCATAACTTTACGGGAGTTTGCATCTTTAAGCATCATTATTTGACCTAAAACTTTTTCGCCTTCTCCGTTTGCAGTTATTGCTCCATATCTTGTTGCGTAACCGAACTCGACATTTGCAATGTTTTTTACCAATATGGGAACGCCATTACGATTATCGATTACAATATTTTCTATGTCTTCGAGCTTTTCAATTTGACCGTCACCTCTGATAAAATATGTCTCATGTGATTTTTCGATATAAGAACCGCCTGATATGTTGTTGTTTGACTCAATGGCATCAAAAACTTCGGTTAAGGATAAATCAAAACTTTTTAATAATTTTGGATCAACGGCAACAGTATATTGCTTTAAATGTCCTCCCCATGAATTAATTTCAACAACACCATTAATCCCGGATAAAAGTCTGCGAACTATCCAATCTTGTATTGTTCGTAGCTCCATTGATGAATACTGGTCTTCGTAGCCGGGTCTAACATCGAGAATATACTGATAAACTTCTCCTAATCCTGTTGTAATAGGTCCCATCTCAGGAGTTCCAAATTCTTCGGGAATGTTAGCGGAGGCAGATTTAATTTTTTCTGCAATAAGCTGACGCGGTAAATATGTGCCAAGTCTTTCTTCGAATACAATTGTTACAACCGATAGACCAAATTTAGAAATGGAACGAATTTCTACTACTCCAGGCAAATTTGCCATTTCAAGTTCGACTGGAGCTGTAATATATTGCTCAACTTCTTGAGTAGAAAGATTTCCGGTAGTAGTAATTACCTGTACCTGATTGTTCGTGATGTCGGGAACAGCTCCAACCGATAGATTTAACATTGAATAAACTCCGAATGCGGCTAAACTAATGGTAAAGAGTATTATAATAAGCTTATTCTTTAAACTGAAATCAATTATTTTTTCTATCATTGCTATTAAAATTGTATTTTTTTAAAGATGTGTTAATAACAGTTTTTAAGTATTATTGTTTTTTAAGTAGTAACATCATTATAAACAGTACTTTAGACAAAAGAATTGTCGATTAGTTTAATTGAGCTATTAAAATTAGCATAGGAGCTAATTTACTAATGGTTGTTTAAATGTATGCGCCCTAATCAACGCAGACTTTTATAATTAATACTGCTTTTACAAGGGGGTGCTGCAATTTTGTCGGATCGATTATAAAGTTTTTCTCAATCGATATTCTTCAAGAATATTATCAAAAGTTTCTTGCACCGAAATAATTTTTTCGGCGAGATAAGCATTTGTTCCGGCAAAGGCATATCCATTATTAAACCTACCTTTAAATGCGCTATATAGAGCATTTATTATGCAGTAAGGACTTGATGAAATCTCACAAGTTCTAATACACTTAAATGGACATTTTATTGGTATTTTATTCCCAAGTTTAACTTTGTCGAGGAAGCCGTTTTTAATTGCCCTTCCCGGCATCCCTACCGGACTTTGGATGATTTCTATATCGCTTTGTATGGCATCCAAGTAAGTTTGCTTAAATTCTGCTGATGCATCGCACTCGGTTGTTGTTACAAATCGTGAGCCCATTTGCACACCGGATGCACCCAAGTCGATAAAATCTGAAATGTTTTGACCTGTATATACTCCACCTGCTGCAATAACAGGAATTTTGACATTATAAATGTTCTCAAAATCTCTAACAACAGCAACGACTTCTGGAATTAAATGCTCAAGGGAATAGTTTTCGTCAGTAATTTGATTTATTTTAAAACCAAGGTGACCTCCTGCTTTAGGTCCTTCAACAACAATTGCATCGGGTAGATAATCGAAGTCGTGTTTCCATTTTTCGCAAATTAGTTTAGCTGCACGTGCTGATGAAACAATTGGTACGAGTTTAGTAACACTGTCTTTTGTTAAAAAGGAAGGCAAATTTAATGGTAATCCTGCACCACTAAAAATGATATCGGCTTTTTCTGAGATTGCTGTTTTTACCATGTCTGTAAAATTCGACATTGCAACCATTACATTAACGCCAATAATTCCTTTTGATTTTTCTCGAGCTTTGCGTAATTCTTCTTTTAGACCGGTGATGCTGTTTTCTAAAAAATCTGCCCCGGCTTGTCTGTATAACATCCCTAATCCTGCACTGGCGATAACTCCTACACCTCCTTGGTTTGCAACTGCCGCAGCCATTCCTGATAATGAAATTCCGACACCCATTCCCCCCTGAATAATTGGAATTCTTATTTCAAGATTTCCAATTTTTAATGTTTGTATCATTAAATGTTTTTTATCCTTTCAAATTTATTTTTGAAAGTTACGACAAAGGTACGCTTTTTAAACCACAGTTGGTGTATTTATTTGTTATATTTATTTGAATTATGTTTAATCTTTTATGCGATTTATTTATTTGTAAGAAAAAAATCAAACGTATAAAGACGATAGACCTAAAAATTTGTAATTATTCTTTCATAAAACGTTGGTAAAGAATAATCTTTTTGTCAGTTGTTGATGCAGTAATAAAGTAAACACCGGTTTCAAGTTCTGATATTTGAATCGTGACTTTAGTCTTAATGTTTTGTTGAGTTTTTATCACTTTCCCGGTTATATCGGTTATAGTAATATTATATAAATTAGCTTCGCTGAGCTCGTAAGCTCGGTTGTTTTGATCGCCCAAGAATTCAATGTTTATAACACTATTTGCAGGATTAGGGTATATCCTTAGCATATTTAGTTCTGATTCAGGCAATAATTCAGTTTCGGAATGGTTGCTTTGGCTGATATTAATCGTATAGTCGCTGC
The DNA here is from genome assembly GCA_016937855.1 of Bacteroidales bacterium. Lineage (GTDB taxonomy): Bacteria > Bacteroidota > Bacteroidia > Bacteroidales > ML635J-15 > Bact-19. The sequence continues at coordinate 10,544 of JAFGVU010000148.1, forward strand.
CATTATTATTATCCCAAGTTTGATCATCAAAAAGAATTGCAAAATTAATATTGTTTACTACCTGTAGAGGATTGTTAAACGGTCCAATATCGATATTAAGAATGTTATCAGTGGGTCCTGTCATTATGGATTGTATTGCCGGGCCAACATCCTGAAACAGAACAGAGTTGTCTGTCCAATATTCTTCAATTGGCTGTTGCCAATCATTAACTCCCCAATGAAGTTTGCCACCTTGATCTACTTCATTTACAGATATCGTTATAATATCATTGAGGTTTGGATTTAATGGTGTCCAAGTTACGCCCGTATTTGGGATGCTATTATTACTCCCAACCCAGACATGTTGTATGATTGATTTGTTTATATTGCCATTATTGTCTTCAGCTTCAATATAATAATCAATTAAAACATTATTTTGTCCAGTAATCATTGCGCTAAACTCATTAGCCTTATAAATTGGACTTGGATTAGTTTGTGATGAAATAATTTCTTCAGTCATTTCAATTGTGTTCCAATTACCTACATCTGATCCTCCTGCGTATGTTTCGTTATGATTTGTACTCATACTGTTTGTACCGTCAGAATCTATTCTCCATTTTAGTTGAACTCTAGTAAGTCCGTCAAAATCGTAAACATATGACCAAACAGAAAAGTCGGCAGGTTGTTGAACTGTTCCCCATTCAAGTTCTCCGGGGTTATATGGATATCTTTGAGGCAAAAATATTGTTGGAGGGGTGTTATCAGATCCTGAAGAAATAATTGAGGATACCTCATTTACTGCAAGATTTGCTGCACGGGCAGGGTGCGAGTCCCACAAACCGCCTTCGGCAAAATCCCAATACCAGTAACAACTTGTTTGCCCCATACATAAATATTCCCAAGCCGTTTCAATATCAGGATTTGAGGGGCTTATCTGTTCGGCAGTTGAGATAATATTTGTTGCAGCTGTGATTATGCTCCAGCTGTTACGGTCGGGACTATAACCTTCGGTATTTGGTTCGGCAAGCCATTTGATGTATTGCGGATCGCCATTGTCCGCACCACTCCAACTTCCCGGCTCAATATTGATGATGTCATTTTCATCAGGAGGAAACATTTCAAGATAGTCTTCGATGCTTGTAACAACAAATCGATCAGAATTAGTTTGTAACCAAGAAATTAAATTTGAAAAATTATAGTTGTAATATGAATCTGAACCACCGCCATAATTATCCCCATCATGGTGCAAAACTACCAAAATTGGATGCTCTGGATCAGTATTGGAAGATTCGATTTGAGAGAACACTGCTTCATAATCCATTGCACCAAAACCACCTCTTCCGTCTTCATTGCCTAGATATCTTGATGTGGGCACAATAATTATGTTATCGGCAATTCCTGTTTGAGGATCGGTGTATTGGGCGTAATGAGGTCTGTGTCCCCATGCTGTGGAAATTTGTCCCGGAGCCCATAAGTTATTCAACTGAAGCCAGTCTTCGGGGTCGGGATTTATTTGGTCGGATTTATTTGGTTTAATAAGATTTGAGCCGGATGTGTATGGATAGTTCTCGCAAGTTCTGTCAAGATGAATATTGTCAACCATTACCCATTCAATTCCTTCGTCTTTTAATGCTGGTATCATGTGTAACGAAAAGGCATTCTCGGGAGGAAACATTCCTCTGGAATACTCACCGTCAAAATTGGCAGCAAAAGCCGTTTTGTGAAGCTGAATTTGTTTTCGCAAATCTTCGTAATGAATTAGTGGCATAAGCGGGTGATAGTATCCAAAAGCTACCATATCAATTCTGGGATTTCCCAAACCGGTAGTTTGAGTTTTTATATAGTCCCAGTTCGATTTCCAATTATTAAATCCGTAACCTGCGCCCTCAAGTGTGTTAAGGTTGTCGATTAAAGAACCCGAAAATGAAACTTGTGAACCAAAATTGGTAAATCCTGCATTAATGCCTTGTTGAACTGCATCTTTCGGCCAATTTGTATATGGTCCTGTCCTGTCGGTTAATACTTGTGTAACACTAAAGCCATAATGTGCGTTGTTTTGAGTTTCAATAATTGTCTCTCCGGGATAGTAAATAGGCTGGTGCATGTGCCACAAATAGGCTATGTAAATTTTTGGGGTTTGCGAAAAACATAATAATGAAACAAACAAGATAAATGTTAAAGCTAAAACAAGTTTTTTCATAAGCATCATTTTTATTTATCGTTTTTTATTACAAATTTACGAAAAACATCTTTACAATCTGTTTCAAATTCAAAAATATAGATCCCATCTTTATAATTATTGATAAAAATCTGGCTCGGGTTTGAAAACTTTTTAACAAATTTTCCATCAATTGAAAAAATAGAAACATAAGCTATGTTATCAGCATCAATATTAATAATTCCTTTAGTTGGGTTAGGATAGATGTTGATGCTGTTTGTGTTGTGATTTGAATCAATAATTGTTGGATTTTCTGTTAATACAATTTGTTTAATAACTTCGACTTTATTTTCATCTATAGTGTTGTCTGCCATTGTCAGTCGCAGAGTATATGATCCCTGCGATAGTCCTTCGGTATTCCAAAGACAAATTTCATTGGAAAATATTTCACTAAAAACTGTATCTGCACAGGCAATCCATTCGTCCGATCCTTGTTCTTGATATTCTGCAACAAGCCAATTAAAATCATTTTGATAGTAATCTGATGCTTTTTCAATCCAAGCTGATCCAATTATTGGGACTAAACTTTCTACATAAAGATTTGATGCGTTGTCAATTTTGAGATACCACATCATTGCGTCATCATGAAATTCGGATTGCTCAACTAAGTTTGCCTGTAAAATAAACATTATCGACTTTTCAAACGCAATACATCTGCCCATATTTTGTCCACCATAAGCCATAATGCCATAAGCATTTCCACTAGTTTGAAAATTGCAGTTTAAGTACGAAAAAGCACTGGTCATGATGCTTGTGTCTGTTGCAAACAAATATCCTCCCGAACCATCAATAAGACAATTTTGTGCAGTACAACTACTATTACTCATACTGCCAATTTCACCCACAATACAATTGTTAACCTCTCCCTCGGCCGCATTAAACAAGTAAATGCTCCATGTTTGAACTTCGGTGTTTATTAATTCAATTGTATGGCTGCTCAAAGGAGCGGAGTAGTCGGCATAATAAGAATTATTTATCAGCCCCGATACTGTGAAATTCGGTTGTTCTTTTATCCAAATTCCAATTGTTCTGATTTCTGTGTCTGTTATGCGCATATTACTACCCGGCTCAGGCATAAAACCCCAATTTATATCTGTACAATTTGTTATAGAGTATGAGTAGTCAATATCTGTAACACCTATTTCTGAATCGCTGAAAGAAAAATTGTCGATTAACTCACCATCAGCAAATGAATAATCCAGGCTTGCGCTTTCCGGAATATGATGCCAAACTAAAACAGTCTCACTATTTGAGAAATTTCCGGTTGCATTGCCTGTCATTACAAACTCGCCTGCCTGATTAGAGTTGTCGATATTAATTGTTGCATTCTGACTTAGTCCACAAGTTGTAAATCCAATGTTTGTTATATCGGTTTGATTAACCACGGCATCGTGTGCGATAACCAAATCGTGTGGTAATCCATTGTAGTTAAGTGTTGACCCTGTTATGTTGATTTCTGCATTTCCTGCAGCAATAAGGGCTCTTTGATACCAAAAACTTTGTGGGAAAAATAAATTTGAATTGATAATCCAAAGTTTTGCATCATCTCCATAAACAACGATATCACCGTTTATAGTGCCGGAACAATCTTCAAAAACAAGTTTACCATCTCCAAAAACTGCAATTGTACCATCGTATGAGTAAGCATCACTAAAATGTACAGAATCGCCGGGTGTAAGTCCAACATATAAAGTGTCGGTAGATTTGCTGTTGTTAGTTTGTTGCGATAATTGGTCTATTATATTTTGATGTCTAATGATTGTTGCATTAATTGAGCTTGATTGAGGTATATTATGAATATTGGCGAAATTGATTTCTTTGCTCACATTGGTCAACTTGTTTATTCCAGTAAGCTCGTTTATTGGGAATTTTATTTGGGATACTGAATCAAAAGAAAATATAAAAATCAAAATGCTTGTGAGATAAAAGGTTCTAATTACTTTTGTTTTTATCACTGTTTTTATTCTTGAAGCAATTTTATAATTTGTTTTCATAGTATGCTTTTGTGAGTTAAAGTTGTTTGATTTTTTCAAATTTTAACAAAGATATCAAAATTCATATTGTTTGACAAATCCTAAATAATGATTTTTGGAATGCTTTTTGAAAAAGTTGATAAATATTTGAAAAATTAAGATTATATTTTTAATTGTTTCAAAAAATAATTATATTTTTCGCTCTTAAATTTGTTTGATTATGAAGAAAATAGTTTTTGTCTTATTTATTGTTATTGTTGGATTGCCGGCACTAGCTCAGGTTAAAGGAAGCGTACACACAAAGCTAGCAAAATACTATGCAAATGAACAATGGGAAGATTGTGCTTTTAAAGCCGACAGAATGATTTTGCAAGAGAAATATCGTAACGATGCTGAGGTATATTTGTATCTCGCTGCATCTTACAATAAAATATTTTTAATGGGGCTTGAGGATTCAACTTTGTTAATGAAAGTTCCCGAATATGCAGATGCATATAAGCTGGCTCTTAAATATTCTGTTTACGCAAAAAAGAGAGATAGAAAAGCAGGGTTTTACTTCCCTGAAAACAATGATATGCTCGAAGAGATTGCAATTAGTGGGATATATTATGTTGACCATTATGTTGCTATCGGAAAAGTCCCAAAAGCAAACTCTTATGTTAGAAAAATCATGAAAACCCATACTGATTTAAATGTATATTTTTTACATGGAGTATTAAGTGCAATGTCCGCCGATCCTGAAACTGCTAAAGTTGTTTTTGATTCTGTTTTTAATACTATGGATGCACAAAAACCATCAGGTATTGAAAATACTGACTTTATGATGCTTGAGGGATTTGGCTTATATGCAGATTATTTAATAAATCTTGAGCAACCTATGTTAGATAGTGCTAAAAGCATTACAAATAGAGGACTAAAGTATTTTCCTGAAAGCGAGATGTTAAAATGGCATTTGGCTAAAATCGACAATCCTGAGTTGGCTACAGAAAAGCCTCATAATGAATTAAAGGCAAAAATGTTAAAGGAAATTGCAATTAAATTGCCTGGGGAAAACGATGACGAAGATGATGAAAATGAGGATGACGAAGAATAAATAATATGGCAACAATTGGAATTATAGGTGGGACAGGATTGGAAAACAGTAATTTGTTTAAAAATCCTCAGAAATTAAACATATCAACAAAATATGGTGATCCGTCCTCCGAAATTACTATCGGAGAAGTGTTAAATCATAAAGTTGTAATGATAGCGCGACATGGAGCTCAGCATACAATAACTCCTACACATGTTAATAATCGGGCGAATATTTATGCATTAAAGGAGCTAGCATGCGATTGTATTATTTCTACTACTGCCTGTGGCAGTTTGCGCGAAGAAATAAAACCCGGAGATTTTGTTCTGGCTGACCAGTTTATAGATTTTACTAAACATAGAGTTTCAACTTTTTACGATTCTTTTGAGCCCGGAAAAATGCAACATTGCCCAATGTCAGAACCTTATGATAAATTATTGGGGCAAAAAATTAGTGAGGCTGCTGAAAATCTTAATATTAAACTGCACAAAAAAGGAACTATTGTTACAATTGAAGGCCCCAGATTTTCTACTAAAGCTGAGTCTAATATGTTTCGTTTGTGGGGTGCTGATTTGATAAATATGAGTACTGCTCCCGAAACAATATTGGCAAACGAAGCCGGAATTCCTTATTCCGTGATTGCAATATCAACAGATTATGATTGTTGGAAAGATGATGAAGAACCGGTATCTATCGATATTGTACTTAGTAATTTCCGCAAAAGTGTTAGCTCTTTATTGGATTTGATTACCGAAACAATCAAACTTATTTAGATGAAATCTCCAATAAATGTTTATGAGGTTGTAAAAGTTATAGGCTCAAAGCCATTATTTTTAAAAGAACATCATAGCCGTTTCGAAAATTCCGTTAAGTTTTTAAATGTTAACGTAATTTGTGAGCAGGCTTTTCGCGATCAGGTTTGTATGGCTATAAAAAGTCTTAATCTTGTAAACGGGAATCTCCGAATTGATACTTTTATTGATGATATTACAACAAATTGTGACATTATTGTGAAGCAAATACCGCATCACTATCCAACAGAAGAGCAATATCGTGATGGCGTAAAAACTAGTTTGTTTGAGTTCGAGAGACCAAATCCAAATAAAAAAATATGGAATGCTCAGCTTCGCAAGCAAGTTGATGAGATTCTTAATTCATCAGACTTTTATGAAGTTATTTATTACAACTCGGAGCATATTGTTGCAGAGGGTAGTCGGTCCAACGTGTTTTTTATTCTAGGTGAAGAGCTATTAACACCCAAAGTCGGAGCGGTATTACCCGGTATTACACGCCAAAAAATAATAGAATTGGCATATAGCCTAAATCTGAGAGTAATTGAGAAGGATATAAAAATTAGTGAAATCGAAAAATTTGATGCTGCTTTTTTAAGTGGAACATCTCCCGATATTTTGCCAATATCTTCAATGGAAAACATTGCCTTCGACGTAACAAATCATCTGATGAGGAGTTTAATGAATGAGTTTAAAGAAATTATTGCAAGTGATTTTTATTCTTTTCCCAACTGCTAGAATTTATCGTTATTACATCAAATTAGGTATTGTATTCGTTAAAAAATAGTTAATTCTGAACAAACTGATAATTCTTAGGTTTTATGTTGCTTTAATAGTTGTAATTTTGCAACTCAATAATTTTTAATATTTAATTATGACTTTTTTAACGAAAGAGAAGATATTTTCTGCAAAATGGTTTAAAGCGATAATTTTAATTTTAACCGGCACATTTATTATGGCAGCCGGATACGTTTATTTTATTTCCCCATATAAACTTGCTCCCGGAGGAGTTTATGGTATCGCTATTGTTTTGCATCACATGTTTGGTTTTCCTATAGGTTTATCGGCATTGGCGATGGATATTCCATTAACAATTATTGGAATCAAAGTTCTTGGGCCTCGTTTTGGATGGAAAACCGTATTAGGATTTGTATCAATGGCAGGCTTTGTTGACCTTCTATCATATTTTCAGGGAGATGTTCCACTTGTTGAAGGGGATGCTTTACTATCTGCTATATTTGGAGGAGTTTTAATTGGTGTTGGTTTAGGTCTGGTTTTTAAATCAAAAGCAACATCAGGAGGAAGCGATATTATTGCAATGATGATTAATAAATATACACGAATTCCACTCGGACAGTTGATGATTATTGTGGATTCAATTATTGTACTTGTTGGTCTGATTGCATTTAAAGATTGGAAAATTCCACTCTATTCATGGATAGTAATATATATAACAGGTAAAGTCGTTGATTTGATTTTACAGGGTGCGAATTATGATAAAGCTCTTTTCATAATATCGGATAAGTATGACGAGATTAGGGAAAAATTACTGACAGATATGAGTCGAGGTGGAACGCTGCTCAATGGTAAGGGAATGTACAGCGAGGAAAATAAGCAAATCATTTTTACAATCGTAAACCGACGAGAAGTTGAAATTCTAAAAGAATTTGTCTATGAAGCCGATCCCGATGCATTTATTTCTGTTATGAATACTCAGGAAATTTTAGGACATGGTTTTAAACCTCTTAAAGAATCTGTTGCGAAAGATTAGTTGAGTATTTGTGAAAATACGATTTTTCAAAACAGATAAATTGTTGCAGCACAAGGTTTTGCTGATTCTAGTCGTTTATTAACCGTTAGTAACGGATAATTTTTTGTGCAAAAAAGTGATTTTTGAAAACAGACAAATCGTTGCAGCGTAAGGATTTGCTGACGCTAGTCGTTTATTAACCGTTAATAACGGATATTTTTTTTGCAAAATAGTGGTTTTTCAAAATGGATAAATCGTTGCAGCGTA
>JAFGVU010000149.1 GCA_016937855.1 Bacteroidales bacterium
ATATGAAAAACAAGGCTACACCCTTAAAGAGATTATGGAACTTACCGGACTTACCAAATTAGAGATTGAACGACTGTAAACAAAACAAGCTGAACCAAAAGGAACAGCCTGTAAATGTTGTTTTCAAAAAGCACCATATGGTACACTACCGTATATAACCACTACCCAATTAATCTTTAATTAAAATTCTTATACAATTGTATTGTGAGTAAAATAAACAAAAATGATAATAGGAAATAAAGCCATAACAGAAACGTATTTCTTCTTCTCCTTTGTTTTGATTCTTTTGAATATAATTTTACTAGTGATTTAAACTTTTTTTTATAAATAAATCTAAAATAATTATAAAACAAAATAATCAAGCCAATAAAAGCAACTTCAAATCGAGGTGTCTCTTCATGTAAAACAATATTCAGTCCAAATAACTGTAATAACCATGCTAACAAATACAAGTTTGAGAACATCATAAATGAAACACCAAATAAGGCATTGTAATGTGGCATATCTTCCATGCCCCATTTTTTTAGATTCCAAGTATAAAGTCTATAATATAAATATAGATATATTTTCATGATTAGTTTTTGTTCCTAATATATTGTATTTCATTATTTTTAAATTCTATTGGCTTTGGTAAACATACATTTGTCGCATCTTGTCTAACGTGAGTGTCTATTGGTCGGTACATTTGAGCAGGTGGTGGATTAAATGTGCCAAGTGCATCTAAGCTAAAATAGGTGAGACTTAATATAAGACCAGGAGTTCCTCCAAAAGTTCCAGCAGCACTCATTGCAATATCAAGCACGTTTTTTCCTGCACTTAGATAATCTTCATTATAAACATTCACTCCAAACTGTGTCAAAGAAATTAAGCCCCCAGTGTAAAAGAATGCACGGTTCAATACTTTTAACTTATTTGCATTATTTAACACCTTGGTTTTCGACCCAGTCCATCGATTTGGTTGATTTGCAATTGGTGTCCATTTGCCATTTTTTGCTAACCACATTCCATCCTTAACTAAATTTTTGGAGTCAGGAATAAAATAACTTGTTGCATTAATAATTTGATTGATCTCATTTAAACCATCATTAATGGATGGGGCACTCTCTATTTGCGCAACACTAAAACGAGAATTGGAACCTGTTGATAAAAACATCCCATCAGGTGCATAAGCCACAATGACGTTACTATTACTACCTGAATATTGATGATCAAGAAAATTTGAAGCGAAAATATTAACTCCGTCCTCTGTTAAATCCACATCAAATCCAGTAGCATCATACGTTTCGCTGTTAAGTGTCTTCCCATTTTCATCTTTTATATTGATTGTTTGTTCCGTTGTTCCTCCTTTTGTGTTTACATGTGTTACTGCACCAGTTTTAATATTTACATCCCACTCATCATCAAGTGCGCCCGTTGGGTCAACTCTCACAACCGGATTATTCTGACAATAATTATATGGTGTTACCCAAATTCGTTTATCTTTCATTGGGTCTGGGCTTACCCAACGTGCAATCCAAGCGGCATAATACCTTGCGCCATAGTAGTACAAACCAGTCTCTTCGTCCCGTTCTTTGCCAACATACCGGTAACGTTTTAAACTTACGTCCGCTTCCGAGCTCCCAGCCCTGTAACTTGTCGTTCCAAATGGATGATATTCTTCGTAAGAAATTACATTTGCGGATTCGTCAAGTTCTAATGAGGCAGAACCGAGGTGGTTTGAATATTGACATCGTATTGTAACATCAGGAGTACCGAGTGTTACGCCATTTTCTATGGTTAATGTATCAATTATTGCAAAACGTTTGCGATCGTCGGCAATGTGGAGGGTTTGGCGCTCGGTATCAATAACATCACTTATCAATTTTCTGTAAACTTCGTAACCGTTTATGTAATAGCGTTCTTCACGAATCCCCCCTTGTTTTAAAACTACTTTACGGGTTCTTTCTCCTCCGGAATCATAATTATAGTAACTGGTAACGGTTCCACTTATGGTTTTGTTAAGTTTATCGCCAAAATCCCAAGCCATTTCTGAAATGCCTGGCATTGTAAGCATATTTCCATGAGAATCGTAAGTGTATTCGTTTTGACCGAACTCATCATGTTTTAGCAAACGGTTGGTAGCAGTGTCATAGAAATAATCTCTCGACCATTTGTTTTGACTGCTCATGTTTAGGATGTTTCCAAGTTTGTCGTACTCATAAGTTTGGGTATAACTACTAACATCATTGCTTTGATTGTTGTAAGGAACAGAAGAAACTATCGTCAAATCTGCTTGTGATGGAGCAGAATTTAAGCTGCCTTTTTCTCTACCAGTTGCCTCAATCAACCTATACAATGCGTCATATTCATAAGTTGAAATCGGATCAATTACCGAGTTATCAAAATAAACAGTTTGCTGTGCATCATCCTCAACTTCAGTAATATTTCCGACAGAATCGTAAGTGTAATTCAAATCCTGCAAAATAACAGAGCCTGTGTTTTTGGTAGTAAGCAACCTTGTAAGTCGGAAGTTTTCAGCATCGTAAGTGTATGCGGTTTTACTGTTATTTCCGTAATATATTTCGGTACGCTGGCCACGTGCATTATAATTTATATTACTAATATAGTCATCCTCTCCGTTTAGAACCTGCTCCAATAATCCACCCTCGTTATAAACATTTGTTATAACAGTGCTGTCGGGTTGTGTTATTGTTACTGGTCTGTTCAAAGCGTCGAAAGTTGTTTGTGATTCATTTTTAGTCCAATAGTGAAGCAATTGGTGCTTTAAAGGATGCTACTGTACCTACTATTTAGTAAACATTTTGACTCAAATTTTTTTCAATTTCTATAGTAATAATTTTAAAGTTCAATTCCCCCTCAGTTTTAATGGGTTTAGGTTTTATCTTCATGTCAAATAACTGTCCTAAAGACATATATATTACACAAGAATGTTTTGTATTATTTAATTCAAATTTTATTTCTGCAAGCCTAAACTCTTCATTCCTCTCGAATAAAATTTCTTTTGGCATTATACCAAATTTTTCTGGATATAATTCTGTTACACAATCTTTATTATAATTGATCCTTTTTTTTAGTAATAAATACTCAAGTTGTTTTTTAATCATTTCTCCATAATCATTTTGTAAATGCATAATTAAAGAATTGACTATTATTTTCTCTAAATTTGTTAGTTCTCCTTTTTTTGGTTCACTAATTTTTTTCCAAATCATATTTCTTAGTTTTAATTTCCAAACATGTTATAATTTAAATCTCCACCAGGTGCCAATCTCAATTTTATTTCTCTTGGTAAGAATCTGTATCTAAACGTATCATGACCTGCATGTCGCAATGTGTTTGTTTTTATAACATTTAACTTATTGTTGACCATCCAATTAGGTAAATTATATTTTCTTTGCATTGATTGGGTTATCCAACGGTGAGAATACTCAACTCTTATGGGGAAATTTGTTCCGTAATACTTATGGGGACTCATTAATTTAATCTCACCAACGTAGCCTCCTCCTCCGTTTATTGCCTTGTATTGAGAAAATGATTTACCTCCTCTAAAAAATGTATAATTAATATTGGTAATAGAACTTGAAGTATTTGAAGAAGTTGTAAAAGTTTTCATTGGTATCTTTGATCCAAAAAACAGAGTACTTGCAAATTCCGTTGTTTGAGGGTCTTTAATTTGATTCCACGTATGAGTCATTTGCTCATCAATAGGAGTACTGAAGGAGTTTTTCCATGAATTTACGGTATAATCTTTAATCCCAACTCCCATTTGATAAAATTCTTGCCCAAGACCTTCAAAATAGACTCCTTTTTGCATTGCCTCTACAGACCCAACTCCCGAATTCCAAGTATTGGGAATTATATTGATGAGATTTATTACGCCATTGTCAATAGCTGCAATGTAATCCCATCCATTTCCATAATATTTGTATTTAGGTATAGTAGGGCAATACCAATTACTTTTAGTACTCGATCCAATTGAACCTAAAGACTCTCCTTGCACTGAATTGTTTGAGTCCGAGTTTGCATTTGCTTTTGCTTGCTCTTGAATCTCTTTCCGTTTTTCCTCAAAACTAACTTCCTCCAACCCATCCAAATCGATATATGTAATCGGTTTATTCCCAGCATATTGATATGGGGTATAGTGGGGATACTCATGCTGCAATGGATCCACACTCACAAACCTCGCAATCCACGCCGCATAATACCTCGCTCCATAATAGTACAAACCCGTTTCCTCGTCCCGTTCTTTTCCAACATACTTATACCGTTTTAACGATACATCAACCTCATTTCTGCCGCTTCTGTAACTTGTAGTCCCAAAAGGATGGTACTCTTCGTAACTAATAATAGCTGCCGATCCATCAAGCTCCAAACAAGCCGAACCGATGTGATTTGAGTATTGGTAACGTAGAGTTTTACATTCTGTAAAAACTGATGATATGTTTTGGTTGCGGTTCAAAGTTTGGTTATTTTGTTTTCAAAGATACAAAAAATGGTTTGTTTTACAGACACTAAAGATAATTCTTTAATCCAAAACAACCTAGATATTTTAATATTATTTCTTAACATAAGTGCAGATTATCAATATGTTACGATTTTGTGTTTTTGAAAAGGGATATATGGTACAGTACCCAAAATTATCTTTTAAAAGTCTGCTTTATATAACTTGCACTATCAGGAGCAATAATCTGATAAATATCTAAAATCTCTTTTAGCTCTTTATCATAAGGCTCGTCTATTTCCACTAAAAAATAATAATTATCAATAACTTCTCTAAAGAACTTATCGTATTTTATGAATTGAGATGTGTCATCATTTGATTTATATTTTACATAAAAATAAACTAAATTATAAAAGTTCAATTTTTCATCTTTCAAATGATTTTCTTCTGATACAAAATCTATGACGGCATTGGCAACTTCAAAAGATTTGTTAGAAAAACTATCTACTATATATGTTGTAGCTGTTATAATTTCTTTGTTTTCCATGATTTTTTTTGATGCTAAAATGGATTTCTGAGGATAAGTATTAATGCAAATAGAACTATCGCAAGTAACATTAAACTTCAGTTGCTTTACATCAATAAATGATTTAATATTTTCGTAGATAATTAAATCAAGCATAAAACTAAGTCTATCTGGATGAATATAATCAGTATCAACTCTAACATCAATTATTGTTGTGTCGGAAATTTTTATTTTACTACCTCCCAGTACAATGTATTTTTGGTTCTCAATATTTTCTTGTTTATTGTTGCAGGAAAATAGCAATAATAAAAGACACGATATAATTGCAGTTTTTACCATACTTCTCTTTTTGTTTCTAATAGTTTTCTTACTTTCAAAGAATCCTCGCTTGTTTTATTATAGTTAACAGATTTTATTTTTGATTCATGACCTTCTCCATACTCTGGCGAAACTGAAACAGGTGATCCTAGGTTGTAACCACCATTTATGCCCCAAAAAACAACTTCACTTTGGCTTCCATCTTGAAAATGGAAAGTTAAAGTTCCCAAATTAATTCCCGCAATGTTAAAGATGCCAGCTTCAAAATCAATCCCATTTGCATAAGAGTTTTCAAACATTTTAGAAATGTCTGTAAAATTTTGAGAAGGTAATTTCAAAGTTCCTTCCCCATAAGTAACAGAGCCAGAACCTCCTACTGCAAAGTCAAAGCTGCTATGTTGACTAGTACTAAGCCAGAACGAAGCTCCACCCCAAATATAATATGGATTATCATCTAACTTAATATACATCCATTGTTTGTCGAAACCAGCTGCTCCCACTTCAAGAGATCCTGTAACAACAATCACGCTATATGATAAATAATCACGGGTGTCAATCGAAAGCCCTCGCGGACTCAATTGATTTGTATATGTAAAAGGGTCTACCTCTAATTTTTCATCTTTAACTTCACCTTCAGACCATTTATATTCCGTTTGACCAGTTACTTTATATCCAATTATCTCTATTTCTTGTAAAACAAATGGGTCTATGTCAGTTCCTGTGCCGCTTACTGTTTTAACTTCATTAGATATTTTTTTTGCTTGCTCTTTAAGTTCTTTCCATTTCCCCCAAGGTTTCGCTTCCTCCAACCCATCCAAGTCAATATAAGTAATCGGTTTATTTCCCGCATACTGGTAAGGCGTATAGTGGGGATACTCATGTTGGAGAGGATCGCACGATACAAATCGACACAACCAACTAGCATAATACCTCGCCCCATAGTAGTAAAGCCCAGTTTCCTCATCCCGTTCTTTGCCAACATATTTGTACCGCTTTAACGACACTTCCGCTTCACTTCTTCCCGAACGATACGAAGTCGTCCCAAACGGGTGATATTCTTCGTAACTAATAATAGCTGCCGATCCATCCAACTCTAAACAAGCCGTACCAAGATGATTATTATATTGATATCTTAAAGTTTCAACAGGAGTTGTCAAAGTTGTACCATTTTCAACAGTAAGTGTATCTATCATTGCAAAGCGGTCGCGGTCGTCCATTATGTGAACGGTTTCACGCTCTTTATCGAGACTGTTGCTTATGAATTTACGGTAAACCTCGTAACCACCAATATAATATCTTTCTTCAACTATTCCGCCGGGTTTTACTACAACTTTGCGGGTGCGGTCGCCTTGAGCATCGTAATTGTAATAAGATGTTACGGTTCCATTGCCGGCACTTACCAATTGGTCTTTGTTATCCCAAACCATGCTTGTTAAGTGTGGCATTGTGAGTATATTGCCATGTGCATCGTAGGTGTAAACATTGGTAGAACCCGTATGCCTTAACAATTGATTAGTACTGGTGTCGTAAATATAATCCCTAGTCCAATCGCCAACAGATTTCATTTGAGTAATATTCCCAATTTCATCGTATGCATATTGTTGGGTATATGTCTGCATTGCGTTAGTTCCGGTATTTGGAACAGGGATATTATTTACAAAATCTGTATTTGAGGGTAATTGCAAACTTGTAAGTTCCCTGCCTGTGGCTTCTATCAACCTGTATAATGCATCATACTCAAAAGTAGATATCGGATCAATTACAGTATTGTTAAAATAGATTGTTTGCTGCGCATCATCCTCTACTTCTATGACATTTCCTACAGAGTCATAAGTGTAATTCAAGTCCTGAAGGATAACAGAACCAGTACTTTTCGTTGTTAAGAGTCTTGTCAGTCTGAAGTTTTCATCATCATAGGTATAAGTTGTTTCTGAACTGTTACCATAAACTACTTTGGTCCTTTGTCCTCTTGCATTGTAATCAATATTGCTTATATAACTTGTTGTTCCTTCTTTTACTTGTTCCAATAGTCCACCTTTGTTGTATTTATTTACAACAGCATGGTTATTTGGTTGCGTTATGATTACAGGTCTGTTCAAGGCGTCGAAAGTTGTTTGTGTTATAAATTCTATTCAGGCATCACATTCTAACTTAAATTTTGTTGGTCATTCTCAATTTTTGTTTTTTTATCAAATTTATAGCCAATAAAAACAATTACCATTGTTGGAATCACTAATTCAATTATTATAGACGAATAATTATTAATGAAACTAAACAGTACTGTTTGTTGCAAGTGTTCTACAAAAATTGCTTCAATACTATAAAATGTGATACTTACAAATATTTGAATAAACCACATAGCAATCAATAAAGAAATTCTTAACCCAATATTTGAACTTTCATATTTTTTTATTGACTTATAGAGCTTCAATCCAATAAAAAAGATAAACAAAAGACTGATAATTATTATTGTCAAGAAATTATAGGTTGCATGGTTTTCAAACGACAACTCAGTTTTTTGCAAAAATAAAAAGTAAATAACACCAAATATTCCAAAAAAAAGATTACTAAAATAAATTGTGAAATTTATCCCTAGTAGAGCTAAAACAACTTTTAACATCATGATAGCAAGACCCGACAATATACCAAAATGCTTTTTTAAAAATATCTTATTATCCATATTACTTTAAGTTGTTTAAAATACTTCTCTTTTCGAAATTGACCACCAAAACTGATTTTTTCCTGTTGGAATAATCGAATTGAGCTCATTTGGAACACTAATACTGTCAGAATATTTGTTGTTAAAATAAATTGGAGAAAAAGATGTGTTCTTATATTTCAATTTTTCAAATAAATGACTAAACATATCTGAATGATTGTTAAATATCTCTAATGATTCCTGTGCAGATAGTGGTTCGATTAATGACATTATTTTATCTTTTGTCAATTCTGGCTTTACTGCCATGTAGAAACCCAGCATATTTGATGGTAAATCAGCAGGTTCGAAAGCAGAATCTCCTCTGCCAATTGCATATCCAAGCAGTTGTAGATATTCAAATTCAAAAGACACTTGTTGAAAAATTGATAGTGCAGCCTGTTCTTTTTGTTCTAAAGATAGTCCACTTTTTATAAAAAATGTTCCTTCTATCCCCACAAGATGTCCCATAACTTTAGCATCTTGCCTATACTTGATATAAAATCCTTCAACACCATTATGCGTGCCCTTCTTCCCTGTTTCATTTAAAATTTGATCCCATAATTTATTTGCACCAACATAATCTCTTGTAGAAGTCTCAAAAGCATGAGTAGTATCTACCCAACCGTAATTCTTAGTATAAACAATATCTCCTCTTTTAATAGCAGATTCATACTTATCTCTTGAGCTCTCATATTCAAAGGCATCTTTTGTTTCGTAAATAGCAGTATTCCACATTCCTTCTAAATGCGAAATAACATAATCAAAAGGATTCGGCCATTCCTCCAGCCCATCCAAATCAATATAAGTAATCGGTTTATTGCCCGCATATTGGTAAGGTGTATAGTGCGGATACTCATGCTGGAGTGGGTCCACAGAAACAAACCTAGCTATCCACGCCGTATAATACCTCGCGCCATAATAATACAAACCCGTTTCTTCGTCCCTTTCTTTGCCCACATATTTGTAACTGTTGAGCTTATGCAAACTTTTTTCGCTTTCTGTAGAAGATATACAATAGTTTAAACCGAACTTTTGAAGTTCAAAGCCAGTTTCAAAACCATTATTTAAGCAACCTGTGTTCATTTACAGAAAAATATACACTACAAATGTAACTTAAAAAACAATTCCAAATAAAAAAGGAGTAAAAAATAATTAAACCAAATGCGTATAAATTTGAGTACTTTCCAGACTGGAATGACCCAAAAACAAGGCTATACTTTCAATGCTCATACCGTTTTGTAAAAGATGCGTAGCTATTGAGTGCCTTAAAATATGCAAAGTCATACGTTTTTTGCGTATTGATTTGTCAGGGCAATAATCCGGCAAGTCTCCTGAGTTCCGCACTGGGACACCCAATTAAAATTTGAATAATTTAGCAAGATATCTTTGTTCATCATTTAATAATAATGTTTCTTTTGAAGTACTACCATTAGAGGGGTCTGTGATAACTATTGCATATATAGTTTTTGCAATATCAATAGCTTGTTCACAACTAATTGAAGTTTTCTTTTCCTTTAATTGCCTTTCAAGTTCTTTGTATACTTTATATGCAACAAAATTAATAGTGATATGAGCCTCTATTCTTTGTTGTAAACGATGATAAATTGGTCTGATTTTCAAATCATGTTTAGAAACTCTAAAAGCTTTCTCAATTTTCCATAGTTGTCCATAATTACTGATTATTTCTTCTTTGGATAAAGATGTATTTGTTAAATAACCTTTCAACCCATCCCAGGCAGCATCTTGATTGAATTTTTCGTAATCAATATTAATATAAACTTTTCCTTCTAGCTTTAGATATTTATTGTATCCTCTGTTATTGACTGAAGCCTTTGTTAGCTTCCCTGATTTAATCTTTTGTTCAAGCTTTAATAAGCCTCTTTCTCGATTATATAGATCTTTTTTAGCTCTTTTTTTAGTATAACCAACAATTAGCTTTAACCCATCATCTTTTTTAATAATAACACTCGTATTGTCTGTCAATTTGAGGGCGAGTATTTTTTTCTTAATTGAATTACTTTCATTTTTTATTCGAGCTCCAAGGATAAATTCATAGCCTCTTTCTTGAAGTTCTTTTATATTAGCAGAAGATAGTAGCCCAGAGTCAGCTACAACAATAAGTTTATCCAAATTATATTTCGCTTTGAATGAATCAATTATTGGTAGCATGGTATGACCTTCAAATTTATTTCCTTGATGAATCTCATAGGCCAACGGATAGCCATCAAAACCAACTAAGAGTCCAAGAACTATTTGTGGGTTCTGATGTTTTCCTTCTTTTGAGAAACCACGCTTTCTTATCTCATCTTCATCATCAATCTGAAAATATATTGTTGTAACATCATAAAATACAATACTTATGATACCTCCAAGAACTTCTGTTGTATGATCAAAACTAATTTGCTGTAGTGTCTCTTTATGATTTGAATAAAGCTTGTCTAAATACCTGTAAATTTTATCCTCGTTGATGTTCAATCCAAAATATCTGTGCAAATGTTGTGTGCTTTTTAATTTACTGGATGGATGAGATAACCTTAATAATACTAGCTGCTTAAGCAAATCACCACCGACTTTATTGAACCCAATTTCGCAGTAAATCTTTCCTAATAAAAGATTTATTCCTTCAATAGTTATGTTCTGAATACTGTGTTTTACTTTTTCTGTAAAATTATGTAATCCGAAATCAAATGTTTTCTGACCTTGGTAATGCTCAATAAACTCTAATCCTTGTTTGTATAAATCTTCAATCTCTTTAGAATTAGAGGAGCTCCCGATAGTTTTTAACATCTTATATTTGCCAGCACTTTTATCGATTATTTGAATGCTTACAACTCCACTTTTATTTTTCTTTTTTCTTACAAACATGCTGCAAAGATAACACTGGGACACCCAAAACACCATATAAAAAAGTGTTAAAATGCTAATTGTCTGACATTTATGATTTTATATAAAAAAAAGTGCGGAACTCAGGAAAAAGTTGCAAGGGATATGAAAAACAAGGCTACACCCTTAAAGAGATTATGGAACTTACCGGACTTACCAAATTAGAGATTGAACG
>JAFGVU010000022.1 GCA_016937855.1 Bacteroidales bacterium
AAACTCGTTCACCGGAGGCATCGTAGAGGTAAAGAGAGCTTATGTCAATCCCAAAATTTTGCATGAGGTAAAATTAGGAAAAGTTTTGGATTTTAGCGATTTGTAGCATTGCTAATATGAAGAGGAAAGCTTATTTATAAAGTTGGAGACTTCAGCATTAAAAACTTCTGGCTCATCAACGTTAACAACGTGTCCACACTTTTCGACAATTATTAATTCAGAAAATTTTGTGTGTGATTTCATTAACTGCTGAATAGAAGGTAAAAACATGTGATCTTCTCTACCCATAATGTAAAGTGTAGGTATTGGCAGTTCGACATTTCGGAAAAGCTTAAGCAAAGGGTTAATATCTGCTGTCATTTTGTACCATTTAATAAACTCGTTTTGATAAAGCTTTTTTGCCTCTCTGATAAACAAGTTTCGAGATTCCTTGTGAGTGTTCTTTGGCATAATTACAAACGCAAAAAACTTATAAAGCAGCAAATATGGAAGTACCGATTTAAAAATAAAACCTAGTTTCATCAAAATTTGAGAACGAGTATTAAGCTTCATAATTGCTCCTCCCATAATCATTGACTCTACACGTTCGGGATGATCTTCAGCAATTTGCCGGATTACGATTGTTCCAAGAGAAATACCTGCAAAATGCGATTTTTGAATGCCTTCAAAATCCATTACTTCTAATACATCAAGTGCAACATTGCGAAAAGTATAGTTTTGACGAATTTCCTGAATTACCGTTTTTTTTGAATTACCATGACCACGCAAATCAATCAACAAAACATTATAATTTCTAGCAAATGCTTTTATCTGCCTATACCAAATAGTAGAACTACCACCAGCTCCGTGAATAAAAGTAACCCACGGCCTTGACTCAGATCTAAAATATTTTGTATAATTAATCAATGACTATCATTTTTAACAAAAATATAAAATTCCGTTTTATCAACCAAAACAATTATATTAAAATTCCAAAAAACTAATAAAAACCTCGAAAGGACACTATCGAAATTCATTTATCTCATAGTCAATACCCAATCTATCGAAACGAGAAACGAATAAAAATCAAATTAAAGTGTTTTATAATATAGATTTTAATTTTGCAAATGATAATGTAATGAATATCTTTGAAAATATTAGAAAATACTAAAACTTAAAATTTATTAGATATGAAAAAAGTACTTATTGCAACCGAAAAGCCATTTGCTAAAGAAGCAGTTGATGGAATAAAAAAGATTGCTGATGAAGCAGGATACGAAATTGTTTTACTTGAGAAATACACAGAAAAGTCACAACTTTTAGAAGCAGTTGCTAATGTTGACGCAATGATAATCAGAAGCGACATTGCCGACAAAGAAGTTTTAGATGCAGCTAAAAACTTAAAAGTTGTTGTGAGAGCCGGTGCTGGTTTCGACAATATCGATTTGGCAGCAGCCACAGCTAACAATATCGTTGCGATGAACACTCCCGGTCAAAACTCAAATGCTGTTGCAGAACTAGCCTTTGGAATGATGCTATTTATGGCAAGAGGTGGTTTTGACGGCAAAGCCGGTAGCGAGCTAAGAGACAAAACTCTCGGAATTCATGCTTATGGAAACGTTGGAAAATATGTCGCAGAAATCGCAAAAGGTTTTAACATGAAAATATATGCATTTGATCCTTTTGTGAAAGACAGTGATATCGAAGCTGATGGGGTTATTCCTGTAGGTTCTGTTGAAGAACTCTATAAAACCTGCCAATATGTTTCGCTACACATCCCGGCAAACGACAAAACAAGAAATTCAATCAACAAAGACCTTTTAGGTTTAATGCCTAAAAATGGCGTTTTGGTGAACACTGCCAGAAAAGAAGTTATTCACGAAGCCGATTTATTATCCCTAATGGAAGAAAGACAGGACTTTAAATATTTATCGGATATCGCTCCTGATTGTGCTGCTGAATTTGCAGAAAAATATACAGGAAGATTCTTTTTCACACCTAAGAAAATGGGAGCTCAAACTGCTGAAGCAAATATCAATGCAGGTATAGCCGGAATTAAGCAGATTATCAATTTCCTTGAAAAAGGTGATGATACTTTTAAAGTAAATTAGGTAATTCTAAAATAAAATTTAAAAAAGCAACTTAGTTATTTAAGTTGCTTTTTTTGTACCTCATATTTTAATATCCGGGGTTTAAAACAGCCAGTTCATTCCAATATAGACGCCCATTTTACCATCATCCGGTTTAACTGGAAGACCAATATCTGCAGCTATAACAAAATTCTCGTTCATAGCAAGATGCAACCCACAACCATAAGTTAAGTGAATCGTTTCAGCATTATTGCTAAAATACTGAGATTGATCAACTGTTCCTGGAATATTTGATTTATCGATATCAACTTTTTGAACAACCATACCTGCATCGAGAAATGGATTTAAAGCAGCATACCATTTTTGGCCGATGAAACGGAAACGAGCAAATTTGTATCTAAATTCAAAATTTGCAAAAGCATTTCCTTTTCCAACAGTGCGATTACGAATCATTCCTCTAACCGATTTGCTACCACCAAGCCCATCAACTGTTGAAGAAGGCATATACGAATAAATCATATAAGGAAGTAAATAAAATGGGGCATCTCCATACACAATCCCCTGATATCCAACACGATATGCAAACGATAAGTTTTTTTCAATCAAGGTAAAATATTGACGATGAGTAAATGCAAATTTCCCAAAAGTAAAATCGGAACTAATACTATTAAATAAAACTGCTTCGGTCCAGAGACCTTTCATTGGACACGGTTCATTATCTCTGGTGTCATATACAAGACCAACTTTAAAACTATTATGCATAGCACCTTTCGACTCCTCTGGAGAAATCAATCCCCAAGCAACATAATCATCAAACAAGCTATTTACTGTTGGCAACATATCAACCGAATCTTTACCTTCGTTTAATTTATCAATTGGAACTGATCCTATTTCAATATCCATAAAATTATATCCAACCGCCCAATTTAGATTTTCGATTGGTGTTTTTCCCTGAAAATCAAGCTTAAACCTCAAAATATTTCGCTGATGTTTGTAAAACATTCTGGTTTTATAGTCATTCGATGTTTCATCAACAAAATCGGGATTATAAACTGCATCATAACCATTAAAACCATAGAAATCGAGAGCTTGATCGGGCAAATACGACAAATCTGCTGTTAATCTAATCTTAGGGATTAAGAATTCCGAGTCATAAAACAAACGGTAAATTCCTGAACCTTTTGTATATCGGCTAACTTCGGCATAAATTGAATGATTATATTTTGGAAAATTTGATCCATCGCCATAATTATAAAAATTAGTTAACAAACCATACTGAAAGCCCAAATCGGAATTATATGAAACTACGGGTAATAAGCCAAAATTCCAACCTGTTTTAACATCGTCGGCAGGCTTTTCATCCTGTTGACCGTTTGCAACTAAAAAAAATACGGTAAAAGCTAAAACTAAACTAATGTATTTCATGTTATTCTGTTTTAATTATCAAACAAAAATAAAAATAAAGTTTTAATTATACGTTAAAAATAAACCTGCTAAAAAAATATTTTGCTCTAACAACAAGTTTTAGTAATTTGCAGGCTTAAATGTTATGAAATAAAATTGAGTAAATACATAAAAATATTATTGATAATAGCGGGACTTTTGCTCTCTGCAACTTCGTTTTCTCAATTCTATAACGGACATCAAATGAAATTTGGGAAGAATAGAGTTCAGTTTGATGAGTTTGACTGGTATTTTTTTAGATATCAAAAGTTTGATACATATTTTTATGCCGGCAGTAAAGATATTGCTTTAGAAATCGCAACCCTTGCAAATAGACATCTTGCTGAAACCGAAAATTTCTTTGAGCATCAACTAAATCAGAGATTAGTTTTTGTCGTATATCAAAATTTATCAGATTTCAGACAAAGCAACATCGGACTAAATACCGGCGACAATCAGTATAATATTGGAGGTGTTACGAAAGTTATCGATAATATTGCCTTTATTTTTGTTGAGGGTGACACCAGAAGCCTTGAGCAACAGGTAAAAGCAGCAATAGCAAACATTATTTTAAATGAGATGCTCTATGGTCTGGACATCAAAAATAAAATAGCAAACAATACTCTGATTACAATGCCGGAATGGTACCTAAAAGGCTTGATTGCCTATGTATCAAAAGATTGGGATGCAGAGATTGACCAATCTACTAAAATGGGAATACTATCGGGCAGTTTTGACAATTTTAATCAACTTACAGGTAAAGACGCCGAAATTGCAGGGATGGCAATATGGAATTACATTGCTTCTACATACGGACCACAGGTCATACCAAACATAGTTTATTTAACTCGTGTTACAAAGAATTTAGAAAGTGGTTTCCTATACGTCCTTGGTAGTTCGTTGAGCATGTTGCAGATGAGTTGGAATAACTATTACAAAATGCAATATGAGTCCTTTAATATCTCAACAACAGAACCCGAAGGAAAAGATTTAGCTAAAAGAAATCGTAAAAATGTGGAGTATTACCAATTGCAATTTTCAGAAAATGCTAATAAAATAGCATGGGTCGAAAACAAGTTGGGTAAATACTGGATTAAAGTAAAGGACATTGAAACAGGAAAAGTAAGTACAATCTACAAAAGAGAACACAAGCTCGAACAAATAACCGACTATTCATATCCTGTTTTACGGTGGCATCCTTCCGGAAAACTTTTGGGTTTTGTAATCGAAAAAAAAGGAGAAATATACTACACAACCTACAATTTTGAAACGAATGAAACTAAAGAAATCGAAATGACAGCATTGGAAAAAATGAACTCTTTCGATTATTCAAACGATGGACTTAGCTTGGTTATTGCAGGATTTAACAATGGACAATCCGATTTATTTATTTTCAATATAGCTGCAAACACACTTGTTAATATCACACAAGATTATGCAGATGATTACAATCCTATTTATATAAACAACTCTAAACAAATAATATTTTGTAGTAATCGTGAATCAGCTCAACTAGGGAACAGAAATCTAAATTTTATTCCTACTCAAAAATATACCGATATATTTGTTTATGATATCACTTCAAAAAAGCTCGAGCAAATTACCAAGACAGACTTAATCTCGGAAGATCAGCCAACATTAATAAATAATTCATACGTATATTTATCGGACGAAAATGGAATAGCCAATTTATATTCTGCACAAATCGACTCGGCAATCAGTTTTATTGACACAGTTACTCACTACCGATTTTTTCTTGATAAAAATATGCTGACAAATTACCCATACAGTATTCGAGAATTAGGCAATACAAAGTTTTCTGACCAAACAGTTTTTCTTTATCAAACCGAAGAAAAGAATAATTATATATATAACACCGATCTGCCAAAACCTATTTTAAAAAGCGAAAAAACATTAAATCGTTTGCAATTTGAAAAGACTGCTACAAAAACAATTAAAAAAGAATCTAAAACGAAAGCTGTTAACGACTCTATAATTGAAACAGATATCAATAACCCGAATCAATCAGTAAACATAAACAATTACGTTTTTGCACCGTCTCTTTTGGATGATGTCGAGACAGAAGATACTGATTTTGATGAAACCGGACGTGCTAAAGAACCACGCACAGCCAAATACCACACAACCTTTTACACAAACTATTTAGTTTCGCAAGTTGACTATGGTTTTCTTAATAACTCATACCAAACATTTACAGGTTCTGCATTTTATTTCAATCCAGGATTTAACTTAATATTCAAAGTAGGGACATCAGATTTATTTGAAGATTACCGAATTACTGCGGGGTTTAGATTTGCAGGAAACTTTGATAGTAATGAGTATTTATTAAGTTTTGAAAACTTGAAAAAACGTTGGAATAAACAACTTATTTTTCACCGTCAGGCTCTCAATAATTTTACCAATAATTCATACATCAAGACATTTACTCACGAAGCATTTTATGTAATGCGTTATCCACTTTCGCAAGTCGATGCATTTCAGTTTACAGGAAATATTCGCCAAAATCATAACTCAACACTATCTGTTGATTATCAGAGTCTTTTAGCTCCCGAACAGTATGATTATTGGGCTAGTTTAAAAGCAGAGTATATTTTTGACAATACCAAACTAATTTCGACCAATTTACTCGATGGATTTAGAATGAAAATCTTTGCCGAGGCTTTTAAACAAATCGACCAAAAACAAACCGACATGTTTGTAACCGGCGCGGACTTACGATATTACCAGCCTATACATAAAAATCTTATTTTCGCGGCACGCTTTGCAACAAGTTCATCATTTGGTAGCGCAAAACTAATTTATTATTTAGGTGGAATAGACAATTGGATCAACCTGTCAACAAAAAACCCGATGTTTAATAGTGATATTCGAATAGATCCAGAAGTAAACTACGTATATCAAGCTGTTGCAACGAATTTAAGAGGATTTTCGCAAAATATCCGAAATGGAACAAATTTCGCAGTTATCAATGCCGAAATAAGATGGCCGGTTTTCTCGTATCTTTACAAACGACCTATTAACAGCGATTTCTTCAAGCATTTCCAACTTATCGGATTTTTTGACATGGGAAGCGCCTGGACAGGATTAACTCCATTTAGCGGAAACAATGCCTACGAAAACGACTATTACGACAATTATCCGGTTACTGTTATTATTCATAACGACAACTTCCCGATAGTTTCAGGCTATGGATTTGGAGTAAGAAGCAAATTATTTGGGTATTTTATCAGAGCTGATTGGGCATGGGGAATTGAAAATAATGTAATACAACCAAGAATGTTTTATCTTTCGCTCAGTACCGATTTTTAAATTAATTATATGAATGAAATTATTCTCTTAATAATAGTCGGAATAGTTGCAGGTGTCCTCGCCGGACTTTTTGGTATTGGCGGAGGAATAGTTGTAATTCCTGCTTTGATTTATATTTTTGGAATGAGTCAGCATCAGGCACAAGGAACAAGCATTGCTTTTCTTCTTTTGCCTGTCGGGATACTTGCTTTCATGAACTATTATCGCGAAGGTTTCATAAACATAAAATTTGCGGCGATATTAGCTGTTGCTTTTGTTATCGGCGGATACTTTGGATCGAAACTCGCCATTACTATACCAGAAGTGGGTCTCAAAAAAATATTTGCTGTATTTATTATTCTTGTCGGATTTAAAATGCTTTTCGGAAAATAAATATCTTTCAAAATGAACGAATTAAAAAATAAAATACAAGACCTAAGTAAGGAAATTTTGACAGACATAATAGCAATTCGTCGTCATATTCATAAAAACCCTGAACTCGCATATAAGGAATTTGAAACTGCAAAATACATTTCTGAAACTTTAAAAAGACACAATATCAAAATCGATAATGGGTTTGGCGATAATGCAGTGATAGGAATTATAGAAGGAACTAACCCCGGCATTACCATCGGACTTAGAGCCGACATTGATGCATTACCGATTCATGAATTAAATGAGTGCGACTACAAATCGAGTAAAGACGGCATTATGCATGCATGTGGACACGATGCTCATACAGCGTCTTTAATTGGAACAGCAATTATTTTAAATCAACTAAAGGCTCATATTAATGGTAGAATCATTCTTGTGTTTCAACCAGCCGAAGAAAAAAATCCAGGAGGAGCAATAGGCTTAATCGAAAAGGGATTACTCAAAAAATATGAAATAAAAAAAATGCTTGGGCAACATGTTATGCCAGAAACTGAAACGGGTAAATTTCTGTTTGGCGCAGGACAACTAATGGCATCTACAGACGAACTATATGTTAGTTTCGAAGGTAAAGGCGGACATGCAGCACTCCCAAAAATGAGATCAGATACTGTTATGGCACTGGTAGATTTTATCAGCAATGCGAAAAAATTACAAAACAGCTTAACACACGAACTTCCATTCATTATTACATTTGGCAAAATTGTCGCCGATGGTGCTGTAAATGTTATTCCCGACACAGCCATTGCACACGGAACAATGAGGACTTTTGACGAAGACTTGAGGAAACACATAAAGGTAGAACTAGAAAAAATTGCTCAGACATCTGCTTTAAAATATGATTGTACAACAAATTTTGAAATATGCCACGGCTACCCAAGTCTAATTAATGACGAAGAGCTTACCGAATTAACAAAAAACGCAGCCACTCAATTTTTAGGCAGTGAAAACATCGGAGAGTTAGAAATAAGAATGACTGCAGAAGATTTTGCATACTACTCACGAGAAGTGCCCTCGGTATTTTACAGATTTGGAGTAATGGGTAACGGAAAAGGAAATATCAGTCTGCACAATCCAAAATTTGACCTCGATGAAAATGCATTACAAAATTCTGCAGCTTTGATGGCTTGGCTTGCAATTAAAATCAATGATTAAAAATGAGAAAATTACAGATTGAAGAAATACCACGACTCAGCATTTATCAATTTGATCAAATAGAAAAAATACCCCTGATAGTTGTTCTCGACAATATCAGATCGCATCATAATACCGGAGCCGTTTTCAGAACCTGTGATGCTTTTGCCTGCGAAGCAGTTTATTTATGCGGAATAACAGGGATACCACCTCATCGTGATATACACAAAACAGCACTTGGAGCAACCGACACAGTAAAATGGGAATACTTCGAAAACACATTAGATGCGGCAAAAAACCTAAAAAACAAAGGTTATAAAATTGTTGCACTCGAAATCGCCGAAGGTAGTACACAAATAGATGACTTCGACATTTTGCGTGGAGAAAAAATAGCCCTGTTTCTTGGAAACGAAGTTAATGGAGTCGAACAATGTATAATCGACATGGCTGATGCTTGCCTGGAAATACCCCAATATGGAACAAAGCATTCTTTAAATGTATCTGTTAGTGGAGGCATTGCCATCTGGAGCATTGCTAAACAAATGCTTAAATAAGTTAAAAAATAAAATCAAAGAAAATCTGTAAACTAAAAAATTGAGTTTGCCTGACTACTTCTTATAATTTGGATTAACCGTTATGCCGAAATGATTTTAGATTTTAAGCAGATGGAAAAAATCATTTCGCGCATAACTAAAAGCGAAAAATTGTAGTTCGTCTTACAACTTTCTACAATTTTGCTTTTGAGTTACTTAACGGTTAATAAACGACTAGCACCAGAAAAACCTTACGCTGCAACGATTTGCCCATTTTAAAAAACCACTATTTCGCATAAATAATTATCCGTTACTAACGGTTAATAAACGACTAGCACCAGAAAAACCTTACGCTACAGTGATTTATCTGTTTTGAAAATCACTTTTTTGTTGTTATTTGTGCTTTAAGGTTTATAGTCCGTAGGACTTAAATGTTAGTAAAAAAAGTCTATCTTTTTTTGCTTTGTCCGTAGGACATAAATATTTGTCACAAGTAGATTGCATTAAGAACACAAAAAACTAAAAATGTTAATGCCCTACGGGTAAATTAAGTGTTAGAAGTTAAAAAAAGGAAAAGTGGTATCGTTGGGATTAACCCGCGATTATGCATACATAGTATTTGAAAGAATCGTATCTAATCTGTTTTGCATCATCGAGGTTAATAAACGACTAGCGTCAGCTAAACCTTACGCAGCAGTGATTTGCCCATTTTAAAAAACCACTATTTCGCATAAATAATTATCCGTTACTAACGGTTAATAAACGACTAGCACCAGCAAAACCTTACGCTGCAAGAATCTATCTGTTTTTGAAAATCACGTTTTTACGCAAATATTATCCGTTATGCCGAAAATGATTTCAGATTTAAAGTCTAAGGGAAAATCATTTCGAAAAAACCTTCAAGTTTAATTCAGTTAATAAATTTTTACTAAAACATTTGCACAATATTTTTTTTTATTTTAATTTAGTCTAAAATTATTTACACACTATGGATGTTAAAGAATATAATTTCCCGGTAAGAAACATTTTAACTGAATACCTTGAACGCAAAGGTTTTCGTAAAACACCAGAGCGATTTGCAATATTAGATGAGATATATACACGCAGCGGTCATTTTGACATTGAGAGCTTATATATTTCCATGAAAAACAAGAATTATCGAGTGAGTCGAGCGACACTTTATAACAATATTGACATTCTTTTAGATGCTGGATTAGTTATCAAACATCAGTTTGGTAAAAATATGAGCACTTATGAAAAGGCTTATGCATGTATTCAGCACGACCACATGATATGCACAAACTGTGGAAAAGTTATTGAGTTTTGCGACCCAAGGATATCTGAAATAGAGAAAACAGTTTCAAAATCAAACAATTTCAAAATTACTCACCATTCACTCTACTTTCACGGATTATGCGACGATTGTCAAGGTGAAAACAACAAATAATACGACCTTTTGAGGATTTCAATTTTTAGAGACTTATTAACAATCTATCAAGATTCTTAAAAAATAA
The DNA here is from genome assembly GCA_016937855.1 of Bacteroidales bacterium. Lineage (GTDB taxonomy): Bacteria > Bacteroidota > Bacteroidia > Bacteroidales > ML635J-15 > Bact-19. The sequence goes on from JAFGVU010000022.1 coordinate 10,435, forward strand.
AAATTAAAAGTATTATCTTGTGCCTCATAAAATTTCGCTATTTGATTTGTGAAAACAATACATTTTAAGAAACTATTTAATAATATAGAATTGACATTATAATGAAAATTGACGTTTTACTTGGTTTACAATGGGGAGATGAAGGAAAAGGCAAAATTGTTGATGTTTTAACACCAAAATATGACATCATTGCTCGTTTTCAGGGTGGCCCTAACGCAGGTCATACTTTAGAGTTCAACAATATAAAGCACGTTTTACATACAATTCCATCAGGCATTTTTCACGAAGATAAAATCAATATAATTGGTAATGGAGTCGTAATTGATCCGGTAATTTTAAAAAAAGAAATACTTGCCGCTGAAAAAATTGGTGCAAAACTCAAAAAGAATTTATATATTAGCAAAAAAGCTCAGTTGATTATGCCTACTCACAGGCTACTTGACAAAGCTTATGAAGAATTTAAGGGAGAAAAAAAAATCGGTTCAACCCTCAAAGGTATAGGTCCTGCATACACTGACAAAACAGCACGATTAGCATTACGAATAGGAGATATATTTGCTGATAATTTTATCGAAAAATACAACTGCACAAAATCTCATCACGAAAAAATATTTGTTGGGTATAATTTCACCGAAACTAATACCGATTATGAAAAAGAATGGTTTGAAGCAATCGAGTTTTTAAAAGATTTTCGTTTCATCGACTCGGAGAAATACATTAACGATTCTCTTTTTAAAAAGCGGAGTATTTTAGCCGAAGGAGCTCAGGGAGCATTGCTTGATATTGATTTTGGCTCATATCCATTTGTAACAAGCTCAAACACAACGACCTCTGGGGTTTGTACAGGTTTAGGCGTTTCTCCACATAAAGTTGGACACGTATTAGGAATATGCAAAGCTTATTGTACAAGAGTAGGATCAGGCCCCTTCCCTACCGAACTACACAACGAAGATGGACAAACACTGAGAGATAACGGTCATGAATATGGCTCTACTACCGGACGACCACGAAGATGCGGTTGGTTAGACATGGTTGCGCTTAAATATTCGATTATGCTTAATGGTGTTACCAAACTTATTATTACAAAAGCTGATGTTCTCAGCGGTTTCGAAACCATTAAAGTTGCAGTTGGATATAAAGTCAATGGCGAGGTTATTGACTATGTTCCATACGAACTCACTGATGATATTGAGCCAGTTTATGAAGAGCTACCCGGATGGAATGTTGATATAACAAATTGCAAAAAACCAGAAGATTTACCTGTTGAACTGAGAAATTACATTAAATATCTCGAGGTTCAAACTGGTGTCAAAGTCAAATATTTATCCGTTGGACCAGATAGAACGCAAACTATTAAAATGAGATAGGAACGGGTTATCGGTTGATCGGTCCCGAGCCAAAGGCTCGAGGATCCTCGTTAAAAATAGAAATTGCTTTGCATTCTTTTTTTAACGATACTGTTAAAATAATAAATTGAATTTTTTGTAAAACTAAATGCAATTTCTTTTTTAACGGGATTGATCAGTTTATCAGTTGATCGGTTGATCAGTTTATCGGTTTCTTGTCAGGAGGTTTTAAATATGTCTAACAGTTATATGTTTCAATAATTTGTTTTCCAGCACATCGGCAATTCTTCCGGCAATTGTACGTCGTATTTCCAAATCAACAGGAACGTTTGGATCTTGGTGCGCTTCATTAATCTTTGTACCAACAATAATATCAATATGGTCGCTTTGTAAAATTAGTTTTACAATTTGGTCGGCAGGGCCTTTACTCGGAACATAATCAGAGCCCATGTCTGTAAGAATTTTCCAAACTTTATTTAAGGTAAGAATGCCTTCTGTTACGAGGTCTATTCCATCCATATAGGATATTGGTGGAAGTTCATTATCAAAAAAATCGAGCGAGTCGGTAACCTTAAGTTTAAGTTCTCTGGCAATTAAGTCTGTAGTTGATCCTCCCGAAATAATTTTTTTCCCGTTATAAACCTTCACAATTGTTGCAAGTTCTTTGTCGCTCGAACGATCAATCGGTGGACCTGTAACAATAAGTAGCTTTCGAGGCTCTCTAAAATAAATAGATGCACACGAAGTATCATCCTTAGATTTATAAAAGTCATTTGCAACAGCTTTATTTACCACTTTCTCGGCGAGTTTTCCGGCAGATATATCGTTTTCGTTTTCGAGCAAACGCAAAATATACTCCTCAATATTTGAGTTTTCCCATCCAAAAGGATATTTGTCTGTCCCCATTCCTGATTGCGCTACACCATCACTAAAGAAAACGATTCTATCATAAAGTTTGGGATAAAAACTTGTATAAGTAAGTTTTTTCCCTTTATGTTCGGGATTATTCATCACGATTACATCACGAGTTAATTTAAGGACTTCGTTATTGCGAAAAACCAAAGCCGGCGGATTATCATATTCGAGCAAATGTACTCTACCGTCAATTTCTAAATCGGCCACGGTAAATGTAGAATATGATATATTTCGTTCGCTGCATACCGGTAGAGTATTCATTATAATTTCGGCAATACGTTCCGGTTTACGATGTTCTATAGTGAAATTCAAAGCCATAGTAGATGTTAGAGTTGCCAAAACATTAGCTTTAACACCATGTCCCATCCCATCACTTAAAACTGCGATAATACGTTTATCCTCCTTAATCCTACGTTTAAGGAAAACATCTCCGCAAATCTTTTCATTTTCATGATTAATTTGTTTCGCGTCAACTTCTATGTAAAGATCTACTGCCATTATTTGGTTTTATCAACGTTTTTATTGTCATACGATTGAATGATACTATTAAGCATACGTTCAGTTTCGGAAGCTCCCTCACCGAGTAAAAACCCGATTTTCTGAACCATTCCAAGGTTTTTCTCAATAACGTCGTTGATACGTGCAACAACTTCTTCCTTGCGAATCTCGGGCTGATAAAGATTTTTAAATACTGCTCCTATAATTTTACCTTTTTTAATTGGGAAAACAGAAACATTAAGCAGCTTATCGTCAAATTGAATATCTTTATTCTCGACATTCTCGTTTTTCTGAATAACAAAACTAAAATGATTATAGATTTGATGTGGTAATAAAGTCTTAATATCAGCATTTATCAAACCGGGAATTATCTCATTAATTTCCTTTGCTTCTTTACCAATTAATTCAATAAAACGAGTATTTGATTGGATAATTTTTAGTTTCTCATCGACAATTACGACCCCCGACGGAATTTTTTCGAGAATTGCTTTTGTTAGACTCATACTTTCCTGTACATTAGCATGATCTTTCTTAAGTTTTGCCTCTGATTCTTCAAGAGCTTTTTGTGTTTCGGCAAGTTTAACATTTGCTGCGGTAAGTTTATTAATAAACTCCTGACGATTATTTAAAGTAAAACTAACACACATTTCCGGCTTAACGAGGTCTTTAGCGACATCCGAAGCAAAATCATAGCAATTATCGTAGCCACAGCTTTTACAGCCAACCTCGGTATGATTTTCTTTACCCAACAACTTCAACACTTCCTTAATTTTTTTATCCGGAGGTGGAGCAATTCTCATATCGTTAATTGTAAAACCACGTGTAAAATCGAGCCCTTGAAATTTCGTCAGATTCTCACTCCACACTTTTTTATCAAGCAGCTCCTGTCTCTTTTCGTAATAATTAACAACCTGACTATGGTTTAACAGATAACTGCTTTTGTGCGATGAACAAGGCCCCATATTACATCCATCGCAATAAAAAATATTAAGGTGGTGCTTGATTTCATTAAGGTTTGCAAAGTCGATAATATCCTTAACAAAATTTTCAGGACCTTCGCGGGTAATTATTTTTGAACTTCCAGGAGTATAATCAATAGCAGCAGCATCTAGAATACCTGTACTTAGAGGAAACAAAGAGCCTTTGGAGCCTATGGGCTGATCAAACTCGCTAAACTCAACTGAATTTTCATATATATTATTTTCATTAAATAGTACTCTTAATTCCTCAAAACTAATTATTTCTGATATTAGATTATTATAACGCAAAATCTCCTTTTTCTGCGCCAGGCATGGAGTAATTGCGACAACAATTGCATTTTCGCCATGGATCTCGCGCATAACCTTGGCAGTTGCGATCATTGGGCTATCAATTTTTGCTAAAGAATCGGCAATATTTGGTTGAAATTTTTCGATATACTCATAAACAGGTGGACAATTTGAGGTAATAATATATTTCCCCTTAAAATTCTCGAGGATTTTCTTATATTCTCGAGCGATTAGGTCGGCACCAAATGATATTTCGTTAACGTAATCAAATCCAAGAGCTTTAATCATTCCAACAAAATTTCGATAGTCTTTGATGTCTGGAAATTCTGAGGCAATTGATGGATCAACAATGGCGACACATTTATCTTCAGATTTAAGATATTGTAATACTTGCTGATGCGATTGCAAATACTGAATGGCTTTTGGTCCACAACTAACATAACAATTTCCGCAAGCAATACACCTGCCGTGATTTATTTCTATATCATTTGATGTAGATTTAGTAGTTATTGCTTTTGTAGGACATGCCCTAACACATGCAAAGCATTTAGTACATAAATCCTTATTTAGGCTTATCAATGTTTTTGTCTGCATATTATTTTCTGTTCAAATATGATTCAACAATTGCAATTGCTTTTAATGGCGAAATTTCATGATAAAAGTCCTCTTCTACAATCATAATTGGTCCCAGACTACATTTTCCAAAACAATGCCCACCTTTCAAATAAATATCATTTTCGAGCTTATTTTGTGCAATATAATCCTGCAAAGCAGTTACTACGTCTCTATTTTTACGGCTAAAACAAGATGAGCCCAAACAAATTGTTATGTTTAATTTATCATTCATATTTATATAACCATTTTATTCCATCATTAAAAAATCAATTCATTCAACAATTGTGTATCTTCATCTCTGCTAACACTAAAATCTAAATCACAATCTGGGAAAGCTCTTAGTTTTTTATAAAAATATAAATTTGCATAATCTTCCGACAAATCCATCGCAACCTCTCCCATAAATATTTTTACAGCAGTATCTACGGTAGTTTGATTTATTTCACAAAAACAATTAATAAGATTACCATCTTGCTCAAGTTTTGCGGCATATCTCCCTGATGGTGGCAATAGTTTTTCGGATTCTTCGATTTCGATACAACAACTATTAAATTTTTGATCAAATTCTCTGAGTCGTCCCATTATAAAGTATTGATGATCGAGATATGCATTTGCCTTCATAATTTGTCCTTCAAAAATTGCTTTTCGAATTCGAGTAGAGCTAACAGCCTCATTTTCAATATCTTGCTGCGGAATTTCCTCGACACCAAAATTGCGTTTTTGACTTAATTCATACAAATAGTCGTAATCACCTTGTCTGTTATGTCCAAAATGGTGATTAAAACCGACAACAATAATTTTTGCATTTAGTTTATCAAGCAAAATATCATTTACAAAAGATTGAGAGCTGGTTTTAGAGAACTCAAGAGTAAAACTAATGATAAACAGATGATGTAGCCCTGTCTTTGCAAGCATTTTCTTCTTTTCGTTTTGCGTATTTATCAGTTTTAAATCTTTAGACTGTTCAGGAAACAATACTTTTCGCGGATGTGGATGAAAAGTAATCAGCACCGATTCGCCATCTATTTCGGCAGCAAGTTGATTTAACCGATTAATGATGATCGAATGTCCAACATGCACACCATCAAAAGTTCCGGTTGTAACTACAGGATTTTTGATTTTATCAAAACTATCGAAACTATAATGAATTTTCATCTCTAATCTTTTCTTTTACAAAATACGCTAATTTCTCCATAGATGTAACCATGTCGTAGTTCTCTAAGGAAACATCTTCGGGCACAGTTAGAGGAACCGAGGTGAAATTTAAAATGCCTTTTATTCCTGCAAACACTAACCTGTCAGTAACATCCTGCGCCTCTCGAGGAGATAACGATAGAATTGCTATTGTTACATTAGACTCCTCAAGAATCATTTCCAGACTGTCGGTATGATAGCTTTTTATTCCTGAGATTATTCTATCAACCTTAGTTGAGTCGTTCTCAAATGCTGCCACAATATCAATTTTTGATCTTTTGGTATTAAAGTAATTTGTAATTGCTTTGCCAAGATGTCCCATACCAATAATAACAGCATTGATTCTTTCATTTCCGTCTAAAATATCACCAATTTTATTAATTAGCTCTTTAACCGAATATCCCTTGCGTTGTGTTCCTGAATATCCAATTAGCATAATATCGCGTCTAACCTGAACAGGAGTCAAATGCAAAAGACTTGCTAATTCATGGGAATAAATAAACTCGCTTTGATTGTCCTGATATGTTTGCAATACACGTCTGTACATGCTCAATCTTTCTATTGTTTTTTCGGGTAACGTACTCATTTCTTTAAAATTATTTTAACATTGGTTCCTATATTCACTTCACTTTCCAGTAAAATATCCGCATTATAATTATCTAAAATCTTTTTTACAATTGATAAGCCCAACCCACTACCCGGAATTTTACTGGTTTCTTTATTTTTAATTCTAACAAACTCATTAAAAAGTTTTGCTTGATCATCATTACTTATTCCAATACCTGTGTCAGCAATTATTATTTCAATATTATTTTCTATTTCACGAATAGTACAATCTACTCTACCACCGTTTTTATTGTATTTTACAGCATTCGAAAAAATATTATTAAAGACAATCTCTAAATCATTTACATCAAACTCGTAAATAATTTTTGTGTTATAATTCAAATAGATATTTACGTCTTTTTGTATTGCCAAAGGATTTAGTGTTGCTACACATGTTTTTGCGACCTCACCAATATCAACAGGTACAGGGTTTCGTTTAGCTTGTCCTGATTCGATTTTTGTTAAATCCAGTAAATCAAGAATCATCCCTCGCATAGCGTCAAGTCTTTCGATCGATCTTTCGATCATTGGCATATAATCAGTAACTTTATCTCCGTTTTTTTGCTCTTTGATTATTTTTAAATATCCTTCGACGGCATTAACAGGAGATTTTAACTCGTGGGACAATAGAGATAAAAATTGAAATCTGATTTGCTTTCCCTCTTTTTGCAGTTTAGTTGTCATCTTCTTCAAAAACAGTTGCTTTGTAATGTTTTCTATAGATGCACGTAACTCTTGTGGAGTAAAAGGCTTGGGTACAAAATCTATCGCTCCGTGTTTAGTTGCTTTTACAGCTAATTCAAGGGAAGCATAAGAGGTAATCATTATTACTTTTGAATCAATCTGTTGACTATTAATGAACTCTAACACTTCGACTCCTTGCATACCGGGTAGTTTATTATCGAGCAAAACAATATTATAAAAATCGGATTTTATCATTTCGACAGCAATTTCGCCGGTTTCGGCTTCCATTACTTCAAATGCTATAGCTTCATCCATAAATGGATAGTCAACTTCAAATTTTTCGAGGATTCTCTTTACTCCTGATCGTATGCCGAACTCATCGTCAACGACTAAAATCTTTAGTTTATCCATAATCTACATTTTTAAAAGTTTGTTCAACTCTTCTGCTATTCGCTCCGACTCAACTCCTTTTTCGAGGTATAAATCTGCTTTTACCCACGAACTATCATTTTCGAAATTATAACCTGTTTCGGCAGTAACAGCTGTTGATAGGACAACAGGGATAGATGGAAAAGCCTTTTTAGTTTTATAAGCTAAAACAAATCCGCTATCATCATTTTCCATCATCAGGTCAAAAACAGCAGCATCAAAACCGCCAATTTCAATTAGCTGCTCTGCTTCTTTTTGTGAGCTAGCCGAAATTACATCAAAACCTGCCGACTCTAGTCTAAAACGCATCTGAAAGAGATAATCAAAATCGTCATCTGCGATTAATACTGTTATATTTTTATTCATTTCTTATAATTCATTTAATTGCGGTAAAGTTATAGTAAATTTTGTTCCCGTTTGTGCTTTATTTGGATCTGAATTAGATTCAACATTTATTTTGCCTTTGTGCATCTTAATGATTCCATACGTTGTAGGCAATCCCAAACCAGTTCCTTTTCCAATTTCTTTTGTTGTAAAAAAAGGAGTAAACAGTTTATCCATGTGTTCATCTTTTATTCCACTTCCGGTATCTACAAACACCATCTTTAGATTTTCTTTTTCATTGCTAAGTTCAATATTTAAATTACCGCCATCCGGCATTGCCTCGATAGCATTTTTAATAATATTTGTTATTGCTTGTGTCATTTGTTCCTCATCAATTGATGTATTAAAGTTACTAAGATAACATTTTTGATCAACTGTAATATTTTCCGGAATAATAACTGCTTTTAAACAGTTGTTAACAAACTCACAAATATTAACTGAGGTAAATTTGACCTTATTTTTACGTGCAAAATTAAGTAACCCACTCACAATATTTTTACATCTCAAAGCTTGATCTGTAATCAACTTAAGGTCTTCATATTCCGGCGAATCGGGACTTACTTCGTCAAGCATAATATTAGAATACATAATCACTACTCCAAGAGGATTATTTATTTCGTGTGCTATTCCGGCAGCCAATTGTCCCAAATGAGCAAGTTTTTCGCTTTGCTTTAATGCCTGTTGTACCGATTCGAGTTTATTGTTTTTAGTATTTAATTCATCAACCATATTTTTCAATTTGTCGAGTGTATATGGTAAACACATATCTATTTCGGCAAGTCCGCGCAAGACAGCAATAGCATGTTCGCGACACGATTCGTACCCACAAGCATGACAATCAAGTCTATCCTGCTCTTCGAACTTACCCATTTTCTGATACAGCTCCTCAATTTCTTCTATAGTTGGTGCTTTAACCCGACTGTCATCCTCCAAAAATGATCTATCAAGAGGAATATCTTTAAATTTTTCATAATTTTTCTGCCAGTCCTCATAGTCGAGATTGTCGAGTTTTTTTCGAACATATCGAGTAACAAATGCTCTGTTTTCGTATCTTTTGCCCTCGCTATACATTCCCGGTCCCATAATACATCCTTCACAGCAAAGCAATTCCAGATTATGATCATCAATATATCCGTTATCAAACTCACTTATTGCTTCTTTAAAATTCTCTCGTCCTTCGGCAACAATAATGTTTCCCTGAACAAGATTTTCCTCAACATTTATTGTATTAATTATACCCCTGCTAATTGGAAAAACAGCACCTCTGCCTCCCAATGGGGGATCAAACTCAACAGGATTACAATCGATTGCAACTATATTTTTCTGTTCAAACAGACTGCGCAACTCTTTAAAAGTTAGGACATGGTCGGGACTAGAAGACTCAGTTTTCTTGGCTATACAAGGACCAATAAAAACAACTTTTCGATTTTCACCATAAAGGCTTTTAATAACTTTCACAATCGCCATCAGCGGAGATACTACCGGAGCAAGGGAGTTTGTTAAGTTTGGGTAATATTTTGTAATATATGAAACAATGGCCGGACAATCACTCGAAATAAACTTTTTAGATTTCTGATTCTGTAATATCTCTTTGTATTTCATTGCAACAAGATCGGCCCCAAAAGAGACTTCAACAACTTTATCGAAGCCTAGCTTTTTAATCATCCCCACAACAATCCGATGGTCTTCATATTCTTTAAACTCGGCCGGAAATGCAGGGGCAACACAAGCGACAACATTTGGGTCTGTTGCAAGCAAGTCTAAAACCTGCTGTTCTTCGTTGTAAAAGCTTTTTGCCTTTCGCGTACAAACCTTAACACAATTGCCGCACCCTATACACCGTTCGGCAATAACATTTGCCTGTCCATTTTGCATACTAATTGCCTTAGCCGGACACTCACGAATACAAGTATAACAAGTTTTGCACCTGTCGGCAATTGTAAAAACTAAAGGCTGTCTGTCAACTATCTTAATCATTATTAAAAATTCTATCAATATTATTACTACGATAAAAACCCTTTATATTTGGATTTTTCCCTGCCGAATTATTACTATTCTTTTCATCGTATTCGACAATTATTTTTCGCAAGCGTTTTGTATTCTCAATATCTACAGACTGAGACTGTCCGCATCCATCCAAACAAGCATATCTGCATGAACGAACCTCAACAAAAAGATAGTTATCCTTTAGTATTTGAGTTCTGTATTTTTTGAAATTTTCTATTCCATAAACTGCTGCAACGCGATATTTTGAACCATTCAAATCAAACTCATACTCCGCAAAGTCTTTTTCGGGCTTTATTTCTAAAATTCTATTAAGTTGGATGCTAAGTCCTGACCGTAAACTCAACTCTCTGACAATGCCTTCGGTAATTCCATGTTTAGTTTCAAAAAACACTCCGGCAGAAGAATCAGAATTTGCCGGTTTATCGGGAGTTTCTTTCTTAGTATATGGCAAACTAACACCTAAAGTTTTTAATAGTTTACTCAACTCGCCTGAAGTAAGTACAAAGTCTATTTCAGGTACACCTTTATTTGTGTTTTGAGTTTGTACAGCTTCGTATTTATGTGCAATGCAAGGGCTTACACTTACTAATAAATCGGTTTTTTGCTCGATAGACAGTAATTTTGCAGCAATTTGCTGTGAAGGTGGAATTTTGCAAACAAATTGAGACAATTCGGGATCTTTAGTTTGGATATACTTTTTAACAGCCGGGCAATCAGTGATTATTAAGGGTTTTGGTGGTTTAGTAATCTTTTCGAGTATTGCTGTAGCAGCCTCACTAATAAAGAAATCGCTAAACAAAGACATTGTATATGCCTTTTCGAAACCGATATCATGTAATGCAGCCATAATATAATTACGAGCTTCTTCGTATTTCCGGATGCCATATTTACTTGCCATATCAGCTATGCTGGCAGATGAGACCACTATACTTTTAGATATCTTAGTATCGCCTAGTTTTTCAATAAGCTGATTAAGATTGGACTTTGGCAAAATTGCACCAGTTGGACAAGCTGTTACACATAATCCACAATGAATACAATCAGAATAATAAAGTCCTTTCTGAAAAACGGTTTCTATACTCGTATTTTTGCCTCTATTGATAAGATCAATTGCCGAAATATCAAGAATTTCTTCGCATATTCTGACGCATCTTCCACACAAAATACATTTTGACATGTCGCGCACTATACCTGGACTAGATCTGTCGGTTTTTCCAAAGATTTTATTCCCATAAAACAGTTTTTCGCGTATATTTAGCTCCTCGGCAAGCTTTTGCAATTCGCAATCACCGCTCTTATCGCAATACAGACAGTTTTCGGGATGATTTGTAAGCAGTAACTCAACAATTGTTTTTCGTGCTGCAATTACTTCTGGTGAGTGTGTTAGAATTCGGAGGTTTGCCGAAACAGGTGTAGAACATGAGGTAATCAGATTTCCGTTATCTGCATTTTCAACAACACATAATCGACATGCTCCTGTAGGGCTTAGCTCTGCCATATTGCATAAAGTTGGAATTGAGATACCTATTCTATTCAAAGCAGATAGTATTGTCTCGCCTTTTTCGGCTTTTTGCAGAGTATTATTTACGTAAAATTCTATTGCCATTATTTTACCATTATTGCATTAAACTTACAAACGGATTCACAAACACCACATTTAATACATCTATCCTGAACAATAAAATGTGCATGATGATCGGATCCAATAATTGCATCTGCCGGACATTTTTTAGCACAAATTCCACAACCAACACAATTATCTATAATTACGAAATACTCTTTAAGATTGCGGCAGACATTAGCAACACACTTTCGCTCATAAATATGCTCTTCGTATTCTTGTCTAAATTTTGCCAATCCACTTAAAATTGTATTTGGAGCATTTTGACCTAACCCACAAAGAGAGGTCTTTTGCATAAGTTTTGAAATTTGTTCGAGTTGAGTAACCCCCTTAAATCTTAGGAGCGACTCATGTTTATTATTATCTTGTGGCTTTTCTGAAATTCTCTCAAGAATTTCGAGGAGTCTCTGTGAACCTTCGCGACATGGAATACACTTTCCACAACTTTCGTTATTAATAAAACGGATAAAGTACTTTGAAATATCAATAATACAATTTGATTCATCAAGCACTAAAAAACTTCCTGACCCTAACCAAAGTTTACTGGAGTTAATTGTTTCATAATCGAGATTTAAACCAAAATTTGGAGCATCTATAAAACCCCCAGAAGGTCCGCCAATATGAACAGCTTTAATCTCTGATTTGCGTCCATCTAAAATGCAAACATCCAGAATATCATTAACACTGGCTCCCATAACTGTTTCGATAACGCCAATAACATCAGTTTTTCCACTAACTGAGAAAAGTTTTGTTCCAAAAGAATTTTTAAAACCTGTCTCCATAAACTTTTCGGCTCCATTTTGCATAATCCATGGGACATTACAAATTGTTTCGATATTGTTTACAACAGTTGGGAACCCGAACAGACCTTCTTGAGTTGGATATGGAGGTTTTGGTTTAGGAGCTCCTCTTTCACCCTCTATACTGGCAATAAGTGCTGTTTCTTCACCACAAACATAAGCTCCGGGGCCTTTAAAAATTTCGATATCAATATCGATACCGCTTCCAAAAATATCTTCGCCACATAAACCTGCTTTTTCAACCTGCTCAAGTGCTTTCTGGAGCCGTTCAATTGCAAGCGAATATGTATTTCGTATGTATATTACTGCCTTTCGCGCTCCAACAGCATAAGCACCAATCAAAATCCCTTCGACAACTAAATGAGGATTATTCTCGGCAAGTAATCGACCCGAAAATGAGCCGGGATCACTTTCATCTGCATTGCAAATAAAATATTTGAGAGATTTTCCTGTATTAAGAGCGTCTCTCCACTTTTTACCGGTACGATATGCTCCTCCTCCCCTTCCTCGCAAATGACTTTCTTCGACAATGTTACATACCTCTATTGGAGTTTTTTGAGTAATTGTTTGTGCAAAAGCCGAATATCCACCAAAATTAAAATACGATTCGATAGATTCGGGTTGCACAAATCCAAAATTTTTTAATACTCGTCTATTTTGTTTGGCAAACAAGCCTAACTCAGACAACTCCGTAATATCAGGCCAAGCACTTAAGCCTTCGTTTGCAACCTGTGCAATTATAAAATCATTATCGGGCAAAATATGGTTTAAAATACTATCCAATATTGTACTAACATAATTATACTTTACATTTTTGAATAAAATCAAGGCTCTTCCCGGAACCTGTACTCCTATAACCGGATCAAAAGAACTTATTCCTAAACTACTATTCTCAATTAATACATAATCTGTCTCATCATTAAAATAACGTTTTATGTAATCAATAGTATCTTCAATTCCTGCGATAATACTTCCGGTATTCCTTTCAACAAAAATATGAGGTATATCCACAGAACGTTCATACCTAAATTCTTTAAATGCCTTTTGATCCTTGCCAAATAATGTTTTATATGCTATGTCTTTTAGATTTTTCATGCAATTTCATCTTGTTGTGATATTATTTGCTTAAGTTCTGAAGGCTTAACCTTTGTAAAAAACTTTCCGTTTACAGAAACAACAGGTCCTTGTGAACATGCACCCATACATGGAATAATTTCAAGACTATATTTACTGTCACTACTTGTCTCCTTTTCATCAGTTTTTATAATCTTTTTTAGCTCTTCGATAATAATTAATCCACTATTCACATGACATGAAGAACCTTCACATACTTGTACATGAAATTTCCCTTTGGGCTTAAACCTAAACTGATTGTAGAAAGATGCAATCCCGTAAATCTTTCCAGAGGGGATCTCAGATTTTTTACTTAATAACTCAATAAAACTTAATTCAATATAACCAAACCGATCTTGAAACTCTTGCAGATATGATAGAATCTCATTCTTTTTAATTTTTTCGGGTAATGACTCCATGAATTTTTCCATACCGATAGCATTTATAACGCAAATATACGAATTGTTATTAAATAAACAATGTTATTATTTTAACAATTATACTTTTTTTTAATATTTCTCAAAAATATTGATTAAAATTGTAAAAAAACGTTTATCAAAGCATGGAAAATACCTATTCTATCAGTGATTTATCAAACATTTCGGGAGTTAGCATACAAAACATTCGCATTTGGGAGAAAAGGCATAAAACTTTCGACCCATCTCGAACGAAAACGAACAGAAGATATTACACGGACGTTGATTATGAAAAAATAATACTAATAAAATTCTTAATTGACAACGGACATCGTATTGGAAAGATAGGACATTTCACTCTAAGTGAATTACGCGACAAGTCAAGAAAAATGCTATTAAAAATCAATGAAAACTCCGAAGAGAGAAGCACAATAATAATGCAATTATTGCAGGGCGACCTGAGGTTATTTAATGATTATCTAATGAGGTGCTTAACAGACATCAGTCCGATTGAATTCGTTAAAGAATCTTTAATTCCAATTATAGGATTTCTAGAGATTTTAGACCACATAAATGAATCTAACAATGGCAACAAATTATTGGCCTTAAGTATCATACAAAAGCAACTAATAATTGCATCAGAACAAAAACAGCAACATTCCAATCAAAACATGAATATGTTAGTTTTAAGAGCCGATATTAAAAACATACCTGTAAGTTTATATCTTGTTCACTTTTTAGCAACTGCAAAAAAGTACAAATCCGACATTTTTCTTAATTTTTTCAACGAAAAAACATTTGAAATACTTAATCGAAAATTAAAACCCGATATTGTATATACAGAGTTTACCGAAGATCAAAGTTTTGAGAATGTTACAGAATATTTAAATTCCCTAGAGAGAGCATTTAAAATGTCAAAGATTCTCGTTTCAGGACAAACAATGCTAAAATATTGGAAGATCATTCCGAACAAGGTTTATTATGTTCAAAATTTGGATGTACTTAGCAAAGCCATTTAATTTTACAGAAAAACATCTAACCCGCATTATGCAATAAAAAATCTATTACGAAGCGCTGCGCTGAGGTACTCGAAGTGTCCTAACACATAATATGGGTTTAAGAAATAAAACTAAAGTAAGAATATTAAAACCATTATTTAACTAGAGTTTTGTGTTTTAACAGTAATTATTTTAATTTTGCCTTAATAAAAAAAAACAATATGAAATTACTGCAAGGAAAATTAGTTTTGGTTACCGGTGCTGCCAGAGGCATTGGTAAGGCTATTGCTATTGAGTGTGCAAAAGCCGGTGCCGACATAGCTTTTACTGACATCAAAAGAGACGATAATTTTACTGCTCTCGAAAATGAACTTCAAAGTTTTGGAATAAAAGCCAAAGGCTATGAGTCTAATGCTGCCGATTTTGAGAGCTCTCAAAAAACAGTCGATGAGATTGTTTCTGAGTTTGGTCGCATTGATGTTTTGGTAAATAATGCCGGAATAACAAGAGACACATTGCTTATGCGTATGAGCGAAGAACAATGGGATTTAGTAATTAATGTTAATTTAAAATCTGTTTTCAATCTCACTAAATCTGTGCAAAAAACAATGCTAAAACAACGTAGCGGCTCTATTGTAAATATGAGCTCTGTTGTTGGAGTTTCGGGGAATGCAGGACAGACAAACTATTCTGCATCAAAAGCCGGAATTATTGGTTTTACAAAATCAATTGCCCAGGAATTAGGCCCTCGCAACATCCGATGTAATGCTATTGCTCCTGGTTTTATCGAAACAGAAATGACAGATGCTATACCAGAAGAAGCTCGCAAGGCTTGGGCTGAAAAAATTCCGCTTAGACGTGCAGGCTCTACAACTGACGTTGCAAATCTTGTCGTTTTTCTTGGTTCAGATATGTCGTCTTACATCTCCGGACAAGTTATTAATGTGTGTGGGGCAATGCTTACTTAATACATAATTTATATTGGAAATTTATTTTGAATATCCTTATTACCTTATATTAGTGGCTGCTGTCTTTGCGGCCGCTATTTCATTTTTCTTATATTACAAAGACAAGGCATACAAAGACCTTAAAAAAAGAAAAAAGTGGATTATGGCAATCCTAAGATTCTTTTTTGTCTTTATCATTCTACTTTTACTTTTAAGCCCGGTTATAAAAACGAAAGGTGTTATAATCCAAAAACCTCTAATTGTTATTGCTCAAGACAATTCCCAGTCTATTACTCTAAATAAAGATTCAATTTTTTATAAAAATGAGTACGAATCGGAGCTAAACAGTTTAATAAATAAACTTGAAGGAGATTATGATGTAAGGTATATCAAGTTTAGCGAGAATACCGGTAGCGATACTGTTTTAAACTTTTCAGGTAAGATGACAGACATATCGTCGGTATTTCCTGAAATCATTTCTCGCTATGCAGGCATGAACCTAGGCGCTGTAATAATTGCAACCGATGGTATCTACAACAAAGGGCTTAATCCTGTTTACTCCCCAAACCTTAACTTCCCCGTTTATGCTATTGCACTAGGCGACACAATTTCTCAGAAAGATTTGATAATCAAAAACTTAATACATAATAAAATTGCGTTCTTGGGAAACAAATTTCCCTTAAAAATATTTGTTTCAGCCGAAAAATGCATTGAACAAACAGTTGAGTTAACAATTAGTCGTGAGGGAAAAGTTGTTTTAAGTAGAATCATTGATATTCCAGAAAATGGCAATACGACTTCGATTGATATTGAACTTCCGGCGAATAAACTAGGAGTTCAGCAATACGATGTTAAACTACAAGGCTTGGAACACGAAATTTCCTACGAAAATAACGAGTCGTCATTTGTCATTAATGTTATTGACAATAGAAATAAAATTCTGATATTAGCAAATGCTCCTCACCCTGACATCGGAGCTTTAACATTTGCCATAAAGGACAATCCTGATTTTGAACTCCATACCGAATTTATAAATAGTTTTAGTGGGTCTGTCGCATCCTACGACTTGATAGTATTGCATCAACTACCATCGAACCAACAAAACATCACCTCGGTAATATCTGAAATTGACAAAAATCAAATTCCTGCACTTTTTATTCTCGGAAGTTCAACTGACTTAACGAAACTCAATAACCTCGACAAAGGATTACAAATTGAGGCTATGAGTAACAAACCAGACGATGCCGACCCCCAGTTTAACTCTAATTTTGTGTCATTTAGTGTTGGTTTTGATGAGTCTTTGTTTTTCGAAAATATGTCAGCTTTAAAAGTCTCGTTTGGAAATTACAGAATACTCGGTGATACAAAAGTTTTGCTATATCAAAAGATTAACGGAATAAAAACTGACAAGCCATTGATTTTATTTTCTGAGCAAAATGGTGTTAAGTCGGGATTTATTGCAGGTGAGGGTTTATGGAAATGGAGAATCGACGACTATAAATTCAACACATCGCATGACAGTTTTAAATCCTTGATCAATAGAATTTTTCAATACATGATTGTAAAGAAAATGCAGGATAAGCTTATTGTTGAATCAGCACAAGTTTTTAGCGAAAATCAAAATATTATTTTCACTGCTGAGTTTTACAACGAAGCATTTGAACTTGTGCCTGGTTTAGATATTGAAATGCGTTTAACAGACGAGAAAGGAAACGAGTACCGATACAATTTCAGCAATCAAGGAGAAGCATATCGTTTGGATATGGGAAGAATTGCAGCAGGTTCTTATTCTTATTCCGTTGCGAGTTCTTTTGACGAAAAAACATATACTGCTGAAGGAAAAATTATCGTTAAGAGTATAAATATTGAAGCACTTAACACAACTGCAAATCATATTGTTCTCGAACAATTATCCGAACAAACAGGAGGTAAAGTGTTTTATCCTGACAATATGCAATCTATTCCTGATGAAATCTATAAGAACACAAACATTACAAGTATTGCGTATGACAAAGAAAAACTTTTTACATTAACAGATTTATTTTACCTGTTTTTTATTATTCTGTTATTTGCTACTACTGAATGGATTTTACGAAAGTATTGGGGAGGATATTAGGGGTTGATCGGTGGCTTCGAGACATTTTGTTGCCAGTAATAAGTGATTGGGATTTTCAAATAAAACATTAAGCGCTTTCAGAAAAATTTCGAGCAACAAAACCCT
>JAFGVU010000023.1 GCA_016937855.1 Bacteroidales bacterium
AAAACAAAAAAACGGTCTGCAAAACATACAAAAAAAAAACACCGAATACTATTCGGTGTTTTACTTGAGGTACCTGGCGGAGTCGAACCGCCGTAGCCGGTTTTGCAGACCGGTGCCTAGCCACTCGGCCAAGGTACCGTTTAATTTGGGAATGCAAATATATAATATTTTTTTAATTAGTCAAAATTATTTTTGACCTTATCAAATTTTGAGTTTAGCCTTAAATCAGAAACATTATGTTTTACCTCATCACATTAATCTTGTCAACCACAAGTTTTCCTTGTGTGAAAACGCGAGTAAAATAAACGCCTGGAGCCAATGTAGAAATATCTAACTTTATATCACTACTTCCTGGTTCTGCAAACTGCATAACAATACTTTTACCTGTTTTATCGAAAATTTCAACAAAGTCGCCATTCTCAAAACTAAGTTCATTAATAATATTAATTACATCGGAGCATGGGTTTGGATAAATCCCAATACTTTTTTCTATAACCTCATCATCAACACCAACCAAACAAGTAAGAGGTCTGATTCCTGAGGAAACAGAAATATCATATGCAGAATTTGAAGTTTTCCAAGTATCTCCGTCGCTTACCCAAAGTGTACTAAAACCACCATTTCCTCTATTGGGAGACATGCCTACAACAAATTTATCTCCATCAGCATAATTGATACTATAACCCAAATAGAAGGGACCATCAACTTCAAGAGGTTCATCAAAATAAATCACTTGTAAATAATTTGAACTAAGTTCATGAAGTTTAACCTTATGATCGGACAAAATTGTAGTTGGTTGATCGTCAGCACCATCCCATGTTAGAAATCGGATATATGAATTATATGAGCCATAACTAACGTCCATAACAGGCACAATAACTCCATAGACTTGATTAAACGTATGATAATCGTAATAATCTGCATACATTTTTATGCGATCGGAATTCTGTCCACCGAGAGTACCAGTCATTCCATTAATATACAGCTCGTTTGGAATTTCCCCTTCAAGAAGATTTCCGATGGTATCACAAACTGTTCCTACATGCGATTCATAAACTACGACATAATCACGCTTAGTTAGCACATCAGCCCCATTTATATTTGAGACGCTTAAGGTAACATCATAAAAACCGGTATTTTCATATATTATCCCTTCGGGCTGAATTTGGAAACCGGAATATGTTGGAGTTCCACCTTCAAATTGCCACGACCAAGACATAGGATAATTAGTTGAAAGATCTTCAAAGAAAACAGGCGTATTTCTTTTCACTAGTCTGTTTCTGGAAGTAAAATTAGCAACAGGAGCTTCGTCACCTGCATCAGGGATAACGTGAATATAATCTTCAATTAAAAGAGTATCCCAACCCTCTGAATTCCTAACAATTAGTTGAGCATCGTAATAACCGGGTGTGTAATAAAATACATTTTGGGGATGCTGCTCTGTTGAAACTGCCGGTGAGCCACCCTCAAACTCCCAATGCCATTCGTAAGGGTAGTCGTACGACAGGTCTGTATAATCGATGCTGTATCCTGCAACAACAACAACTTGATTAGCAGAAAAACCGGCAACCACAGTATCATCAGCAATATCGTAAACCTGTATGTAATTATTATATGTAACAGAATTTTCGTTACCGAAAGGATTTTGTACTGTAAGGGTAACGTCATACCAACCCGATGTGTTATAAATGATTTCTGGAGGGTTTTGACCATTAAACGTTTCGGGTTCTCCACCTTCGAAAAACCACAACCAATTGCTAACATTATTTATAGACTCATCCTGATAAGTTACACCAGATCCTACTGGAAGCACAAGTGGTGTTCCGGAAAATGCTGCAACCGGCCAATCATCGGGACAAGCATTTTGATTTGGGCCTAAAGCTACAATAGTAGAAATCTCATGTAAATCTCCCTCATCACCATCCCAAATAACCGTGCGGTCTGGCTTTATAAGTACAAACTCAGGGTAATATTCAACACCATAATAGTTAATAACACCGTACGAACCTCCTTGTCCACTTACAAGAGGATAAATACAACCGAAATCTGTGCGAAATTGTTCGGCAATTTCGTCAGTATCTTCGGATCCGATACCAAGAAGCACAAGTTCAAACTCGTTACAACCAAATCCTGTATATATATCATTTATTCCGGGGACAGCTGCCTGACATCCACCACAGGTTGAAAACCAAAAATCAAGATAAACATACTTTCCTTGATCAAGTATCTCAAAAAGATTATATGTTACACCCTCGGTATCTGTTACGGTAAAATCTTCAGCAACTGTTGGTTGTGCGAAAATCACAAACGATATCCCGACAAAAATGAATAGTAAAAATGCTTTTTTCATTAGTTAAGTAGTTTCTTAATAATAATATACCTGCAAACTCAGACGATAAAAACTGTAAAAGGTTTACTAACAGTATCTATCAATTTTCAAAAATAAGAAAAATAAGTTTATACTCATTATTTTTTTAGCCTTTTTATAGTAATATTTTTCTTGCTAGATAAGATACTAGCATTGAGTTCAAACCCTAAAATGAGTGAAAGAGCTGTAATATAGAACAATAGCATAACCACAATCACAGTACCAATTGAACCGTACAGTTTATTGTATTGAGCAAAATTATTAACATAATAAGCAAAACCTAATGATGAAACTACCTGCAAGAAAGTTGCAAAAATTGCACCGGGAGTAATAAAACGAAAGCGTCCTTTTTTTGCAGGAGCAAGAAAGTATAAAAATGAGATAGCAAGAAAATATAATCCAATAATTAGTAGCCACTTAAAAAATCCGACAATAAAATACAAGAAATTACTATATTCTTGCGTATCGGGATGATTGCCCATAAAACGCAAAAAGAAGTTATTTCCTGTTACAATAAGAGTAATCGCTAACAACAACAAAACACTCATTATTACAACAAGTAAAACAGACACGAGTCTTTGGCTAAACCAATTTCTCGAATCGATATGATGATATGAGTTATTAAAGGCTTCGATAAAAGCCAATACTCCATTTGACGCAAAAAACAGCATCAAAAGAAACCCAATAGATAAAATACTACTACGCTGATTTAAAATTGTATCGGACAAAGTTTCGTGCAACAAGCTATAAGCAGAATCGGGCAAAACCTCGGCTAAAACGCCAAAAAGTTCGTATTGGAAATTCTCGATTGGAATAAAAGGGATTAAGGAGAAAAAGAAGATCAACGCAGGAAAAATCGCAATAAACATATTAAAAGCCACACTAGATGCTCTCATTGCAATAGCTCCCTCGTGAATTCCTTTAAAAAAGAAAGAGCCAACATAATAGAGTGAATAGCCTTTAAATCCAGGTAAGATTATTCTTTTACTTACCGAGACTACTAATTCTTCAATTCTTGTTTTCTGTTTTTTAAAGAATTTAATCATATAGCTTTTAAGCTTAAATCAAGGCTTTTAATTTGATGTGTCAGAGCCCCCACCGAAATATAATCAACGCCACACTCGGCATAATCTCTAAGATTTTCAATTGTTATACCACCACTCGATTCTATCTCGAAGCGTCCATTAATCAATTCGACAGCTTTTGTAGTATCTGCAATATTAAAGTTATCAAGCATTATTCTATTCACCTTTCCAACCCTCAATACTTCAGCCACATCATCAAGACTTCTTGTTTCTATTTCAATTTTGATATCAAGTGATTTTTTAATAATATAATCATTTGCCAGAATTATTGCTTTTTCGATACCCCCAGCAAAATCGATATGATTATCTTTAAGCATTATCATATCATAAAGTCCGATTCGATGATTTGCTCCACCGCCAATTCTAACTGCTTCTTTCTCGATTAGACGTAATCCGGGCGTTGTCTTTCTGGTATCAAGCACTTTTGTTTTAAAACCTACCAGCTTTTGAACATATCTGTTAGTTTCAGTTGCAATACCACTCATACGTTGCATAAAGTTAAGCACTGTTCGTTCGGCTGTAAGAATGTCGAGTTGAGGTCCGGTCATTTTCATAACAATATCTCCCGGATTAACAAGGGTACCATCTTTGATAAAAATTTCAACTTCAATTTTATCAGAAAAATAATCAATCACTGATTTTGCAACATCAACTCCGGCAATGACCCCTGCTTGTTTAACCAAAAGTTTAGCAGAACCAATCTCTGATTCATCAATACAGCATAAGGAGGAGTGGTCACCATCGCCAACATCCTCCTTATAAGCACTTTTTATAAGCGAACTTAAATATTTTTCAGGAATCATTCTTCTTCAATTCGCATTTGATGAATTAGTGGTTTACCTCCGCTTTCCTTAACGTGAAAATAGACTCTATATGTTTTCCCACTAACAGTTTCGAGATTTCCGATAGCATATTGAGCTCCTTCTTTTCCACCTTGATGAAGCAACGTGAAATTTTTTGTTTTATTCTTATCAAAGAAGTTCTTGAGAATTTGCTCTGCCTGTTGTTTGCTGTAAACATCTTCTTTGTCGAGGATTACCAACTCAACCGACGAGTTAAAATGCTTTGAAACTTCAATGGCATTCCCAACTTTCATTGCTTCAAATATTTTTGGAGGAATATCGAAAATCGGAAACGCGTTTGCTCCGGTTGCAATACCTAGGATAATCACGGCCAATAATACTTTAATTTTTTTCATGTTTTTTCTTTTAATATATTAATTTGCAATTTTGTTCAATGCTTGCAAAAACCAAACCAAATATTTTAATCCGCAATATATAAATAATTTAAATCTTTCGAGTATCTTTATAACCAAATTTTTTCACAAAAATGAATATACAATTGTTAGTAATAGGAAAAACTGATAAAAACTATATCGAAACTGGTATAGAAGAATATGCCAAGCGAATAAAGCGTTACAGTAATTTTGATTTAAAGATAATTAAGGATATCAAAAACACTAAGAATCTTAACGAGATTGTTCAAAAAAAGTTGGAAGGAGACAAGATTTTTGAAAATATAAATACTAATGATTATGTTGTTTTGCTTGACGAAAATGGTCAACAACCAAATTCGCGGGGATTTGCCGAATTACTTAACAAAACTCTCATATCTGGCACAAAAAACCTTATCTTTGTGGTTGGAGGTCCATATGGATTTTCGCAAGAAGTTTACAATCGTGCTAACGCAAAAATCTCTTTATCAAAATTGACATTTTCGCATCAGTTAGTACGCTTGGTATTTGCCGAACAACTCTACCGAGCTTTTAGTATATTAAATAATGAACCATATCATCACGACTAATAATGAAAATTAAAATACCACATATAATTATTGTTTCTATACTTTTTGCAATCTCATTGTTATTAAGTTTTACAACATCAAAATCTAGTAAAGATTTAAAGGGAGAAGCTTTAAATATAAAAAAAATAGAAAAGATAATTCAAAATAAAATAGAAAACCTTGAGATTGAATGTGATAATATCGCGAACAAATTAGATAAGAGCAGCGAAGATACAGAAAAGTATTTCTACAACAATTTATCTGATGATTTTGCAAATGAAGCGACTGGATATTTTTTATATCAGAAAAATGAGCTAAAACATTGGACTACAAATGACATTCCCCTACCAACTAGCACAACCTATGGTTTTTTTGAGAAAGGACTAATAAACCTTAATAATGGGTGGTATATTTGTCACGTTGTAGTTGAAGAAGACTGGCATATTGTGGGTTTATTCAGATTGAAAAAAGAATATTCATACGAAAACGACATTTTGCATAACGAGTTTTATCCAGAATTTAGAATTCCGTCTAAAGCAACTATTAGTCTCGATTCTCTTAGCAATAGTACTAAAGTTTGTTTCGACTCTAAAGACAAAAAAGAATGTTTTTACTTAACATTGCCAAAAGATTTACAGGATAAAACTCAATTTAGCTTTTTTCATTTTACAAAAATGACAAGTCTTTTGCTTGCAATTATTTTATTATTTTTTGTTCTTGCATTTGCAAATCAGATATTTCACGGACTAAACGGAATGTTCTCGCTTTTCTTCTTAATAATTCTGTTCCTCATTAGATTTCTGATGCTAAAGTATAGCTTCGCCGAAAGTTTTATTGAGTTTGCACTATTTGGACCTGAACTTTTTGCAGAATCATTTTGGATGCCTTCACTCGGCGATTACTTAATAAACGTTTTCTTTTTTATCGCATTTGCAGTATTCATATTCATGTTTTTTAACCCAAAAAAACAAGTTATTTTGAGCATTGTTCCCAAATCAATATTTAGTATATCTATGTCTTTGATGATGTTTCTCTCAGGCAAACTAATTTCAGAATTGTTTTACGGTTTAGTCTGGAATTCATCAATTTCATTTAGTTTCGAGAACATTTTAAATCTCGACATTTATAGCTTTTTAGGGACATTTATAATAGTGATGATAATTTCCGGCTTTTTACTCATCATGTATCGATTATTGACCATATTTAAACAAAACTTATACTTTATAGTAATCACAGTTTCGCTATCTCTTCTTTATTCGTACTCAATAATTACCGAATTAAACGAGGGTTATACCACAAATACTATAATTATTTTTAATCTTTTGTTTTTGTTTCTTTGGGTCTGCTTAAGTTTTATCTGCCTAAAGAAAAAAATGAATTATTTCTGGAGTGTTTTGTTGTTGATCTTAGTATCGTTAATTACATCAGAGCATTTCTCGCGCTTGAGCAACAAAAAAGAAATCGATGCTTATAAAGTTATTACCTATAATCTTGCTGCTGAGCGAGATGTTAGTGCCGAGTTTTTTCTAAAACAGACATATAACGAGATAAAAAATAACGACGCACTTAATAATGCTGTGTTAAAAAGAGACTTTTTACAAATACAAGCAATTGTCAACAAAATCATGCTGTCAAAAAGATATTTTAACAAATATGAGACACAAACGACAATTTGTCAATGCACCGACAGTTTGCTAATTGAACCGGACATGATTTCGGTAGAATGTTTCGATTTTTTTAGAAATCAAATCAATACTCACGGCATAATTATACCAGGGTCGAATTTTTATTTTCTCGACAATCATAACGGTCGAATATCATACATGGGTGAAATTAGTTCGATGTTGCAAGACTCTACATTTATTAATATATATATCGAACTTAACTCTAAAATATTTAGCGAGGGCTTAGGTTATCCCGAATTGCTTTTGGACAAAAAACTTACAGTAAAGAAAACCTCCCGCGATTACAACTACGCTAAATACAACAAAGGTCATCTTATCAGTAGCAAAGGAGATTACAAATATCGTTTTACATTAAAACCTCAAGAAAACGACACAAGCGAGTATTCATTTTACGTTAAAGACGGATACATACATTTTAAATATCGCCCCGACGCAGAAAACCTTATCATTTTAAGCAAACCCGACACTCAATACTCAAGCGAATTGGTATCGTTTACCTATATCTTGTTTTTCTTATTTCTAATTTTCAACATCGTGTGGCTGATAATTAATATTTTTAAAGGTTACGTTACGCATGGCACAACTTTAAAAACAAAAATTCAAATATCATTTATAACAATTCTGATTTTATCTTTAATCTTGACTGGAACAATTTCGATATTCTTTATAATACAGGGTTATAAAGACAAACAACGCGAAACAGTTCAGGACAAAGTTCATTCTGTTTTGGTTGAACTCGAGCATAATGTTGGAACACAAAAGAATCTCGATTACTCAGATGCAGAATATCTCAACTCACTATTGGTTAGATACTCAAATGTTTTTTACACAGATATAAACCTATATGATCTTAATGGGATTTTACTATCATCGTCTCGAATTGAGTTATACGATAAAGGTTTAAAAGGGCGTTATCTCGACTCCAAAGCATATAATGAGCTTATTATTAACAATGCCGGCACTGTATTAATAAACGAAAGTATTGACAATATTTCGTATCTCTCAGCTTATGTTCCTTATCGGAATTATGACAACGAAATAATAGCATACTTAAACCTCCCCTATTTTGCACGCCAAAACGAGTTTAAAGAAGAAATCTCTAACTTCGTCATCGCTTTTTCCAATGTGTTTTTAGCTCTGATTTTGATTTCGGTAATTATTGGGATATTTATTTCGAGGCAATTAACCCGACCACTGGTAGTGATTCAAGATAAGATTCGCTCTATGGATATTAAAAAGAAAGCTGAAAAAATCATTTACACAAAGAACGACGAGTTAGGAGGACTTATCAGAGAGTATAACCGTAAAGTTGATGAATTAAGCGAATCGGCGAATAAACTTGCACAATCTGAACGTGAAATGGCTTGGCGTGAAATGGCAAAACAAATTGCACACGAGATTAAAAACCCTCTGACTCCGATGAAACTAAGCGTACAATATCTCGAAAAAGCTTATGATAAAAAAGATGAAAAATGGGAAGAAACATATAGACGTGTATCGAAAAACCTAATAGAGCAGATAGATATTTTATCGGGAATAGCTTCGGAGTTTAGCAATTTCGCAAAAATGCCTGCCTCACGCAAAGAAATAGTAAACATTAAAGATATAATTCTTACTACAACTCAATTATACGAAAGCACCGAAGATGTTGATATAGAAACCTTTTTTAACATCAAATCTAAAGGATTAATTAATGCAGACAAAGAACAAATGGTAAGAGTGTTTACTAATCTAATTAAAAATAGCATCCAGGCTATTCCTGACAACAGATACGGCAAAATCAAAATCATACTCGAAGAACTCGAAAACTCATACATTGCAAAGGTTGAGGATAACGGTTGTGGAATACCTGAGTCGATGCGTCCAAAAATTTTTCAACCGAATTTTACAACAAAATCATCGGGTATGGGGTTAGGCTTAAGCATGGTAAAAAGCATATTGATAAGCAATAACGCTACAATACATTTTAATACCGAAGAAAATGTTGGAACAGAGTTTATAATTGAGATGCCGATTTATGAGTAAGGTGATTTGGGAGTTTTTTTAATTCAAAATTTTGGGATTACATGTCCTCAATAGAAAGCCCATTGTTTGAGATTTATTTTTAATTCTCTGGAGCAGCGCAAGCTCTTTCTCCCTGTTATGAAATTTCATAATATAAAACTCTCACTTTTTAAGCATTTAATTACCGCAACCAACATTACAGTAATGTGGATTACTGTAATTTGGATTGCGCAAGAATAACATTTTTTTTGACACGACAATAAAACACTTATGTTTATTTTACAAAAGCTAAGTAGTTTCTCATGTTTTAGGCAAAACTTAAATCTGATTCATCCTGAATTATTCATAAATCAGACTACGCCTCCAACTCCCTCAAGTTCTCCATTTTTTTACGCTGTAAAAATTCTGTAATTCCCTCGAGATGTTCTTTAACTCTTTTGTTACCAAATTCATAAACCTTGGTTACCATCCCATCGAGAAAATCGCGATCGTGCGAGACTAAAATCAATGTCCCATCGTATTGCATTAGCGCTTGTTTTAGAATATCCTTTGTTCGCATATCAAGATGGTTGGTTGGCTCATCGAGAATTAGCAAATTGTATGGCTCGAGCAGTAATTTAATCATTGCAAGCCTGGTTCGCTCTCCACCGGAAAGCACTTTTACTTTTTTGTCCCAATCTTCGCTGCCAAACATAAATGCACCAAGTAAATCTTTTATTTTAGTTCGAATATCCCCTTTGGCAATATCATCGATTGTTTGAAAAACAGTTAGATTTTCGTCGAGGAGCGAAGCTTCATTTTGAGCAAAATATCCAATCATGGTATTATGACCAATGCTTAAATTCCCTTCAAAATCTATTTCGCCCATAATTGCCTTTACCATAGTTGACTTTCCCTCACCGTTTTTTCCAACAAACGCAACTTTTTCGCTACGTGAGACAGTAAAAGATGCTCCCTCAAAAACCAATTGTTGGTCGTACTTTTTCGAAAGACTCTCGACGGTTACAGGAAAATTTCCAGAGCGTGGAGCTGGTGGAAACTTAAGTCGCAAATGAGATGTATCCACCTCATCAACTTCGATTATTTGAAGTTTTTCCAACATGCGAACCCTCGACTGAACTTGGTTAGTTTTTGAATATGTTCCACGAAATCTTTCGATAAAGTCTTGATTATCAGCAATCATCTTCTGTTGTTCTTCGTAAGCTTTTTGCTGATGTTCGCGTCTTTCTTTTCGTAAAACAATGTACTCAGAATATTTAGCTTTATAATCATATATTCTGCCCATTGTTACTTCGATTGTGCGATTTGTAATATTGTCAACAAAAGCCCTATCGTGAGAAATAACAATCACAGCCTTGGCGCTAGAAATTAAAAAATCTTCGAGCCATTGAACCGATTCAATATCGAGATGATTTGTAGGTTCATCAAGCAAAATCAGGTCGGGTTTTTGCAATAAAATTTTCGCTAATTCTATTCGCATTCTCCAACCGCCACTAAACTCAGATGTAGGTCGATTAAAATCGCTGCGCAAAAAACCTAATCCAAGAAGTATTTTTTCGACCTCTGCATCAAAATTAATATCATCTAAACCATATATTTTTTCACTTAAAGTCGATACTCTATCAATAATATCGTAGTATTCCTGCGACTCATAATCGGTTCTTGTTGCAAGCTGCTCTTCGAGTTCAGCTAATTCATTTTGCATAGAAATCAGTTGACCAAATGCTTGTGAAGCCTCATCGAATACAGTACGATTATCATCAATCATTAAATGTTGAGGCAAATATGATATTACCGATCCTGAGGGTGCAGAAACTCGACCATAAGTTGCCTGTTGTTTACCGGCTATAATTTTTAGCAAAGTCGATTTCCCTGCACCATTTTTACCCATCAAGGCAATCTTATCATTGTCATTAACAACAAAAGAGATATCTTTGAAAAGCGTAACTCCGCCAAACTCAACCCCCAAACTATCAACTGAAATCATACAATAAAATTATTAAGCGCGCAAAGATAAAAAACTTATGGGATTTTTGTGAGGATATTTGTTAAGTAAAAAACAATTGTAGTTTGGCAAAATTGTTGTAATATTGTCTTCGCAATTTTAAAAAATATATAACAATGAAAAGAAAAACAATTTTAATTGGAGCAGTAATAGCAATCGCATTTGCATTTGCTTCATGTGGTGAGAAAGAAGAAATGGGTGTTGAAGAAAACACTGTGGATGTATTAATTGATAATGATGAAAACAGAAGCTCTTTAAATCTGTATGATAATGAGTTCAGTGTTGATGCTCGATTAATTCCCGATGGATTAGATAGTGTGGTTGATGTTAAAATCACTTCCAATGCCGATCCTACAGGTTTTACTCAATCCGTTAGCTTAACAGATGGCGATTATGTTGACGGAAAAATCAAATATTTGTACAAGAGATTTAACAAATCATTCTCTGTTGGTCTATTTACAGATGCAGACCGAAGGCTTATAAAAGTTGGTCCAAGCGGTGACATTGTTACAATTAACATTGGCGATGGCTTACACATTGAACAAATTCCATTTGACTCAGGCACTTCGGTTGCAATAACATATTGGTCGCAAATTTATAACAATAGTCTAGAATCAACAGTTTTTGTTTATGACTATAACTTTGACGGTACTCAAAACCCGAGCATCGAAGTGTGGACAAGTTATGATGACACAAAAGTTACATACAACCTAGAGTGGAACGACCCAACTCAATACAATGGATTACCGGAATTTAACAATTATGATATTGGAGTAAATTTCACAATTAACTCAGCTACGGGCAGTGGCAAAATTGGTGCAACAGAAGGATGTACAGTTTACATAAAATATAATAATAAAACCTACACATCTGTATTTAACGAGCGAACCGGAAATCAACTTCCTATCCAATCATAGCATAAAAAAGGATGAAAGCACTATAAAATAAATTCTGCCTTTTTAATCATAGCATTATAAATGCAATCGTTTTTGCCAATTCGATTGCATTTTTTTATCTTTGTAGAAGTAACTTTTACGAAAATGTACAACCTATATACTATTTGAGATCAGGACTACAAAGAAAATGAAAACATGAATCCTTTTAAAAAATGATGTTAATAATTAGCACAAATTAAAAAATGGATACAAATCGATATGTAAAAATGCTGGTTAAACACTTTATTCTATGAAAACAAAAACTGTAAAAATTTTAACTATATTTTGTCTGACATACTTTATAATAAACTCTGAAACGATACACGCTCAGAAGTACAATCCGATAGATGTTTTTAAGGAAATGCCCGATAGCCTATTAAAATTCTCAAACAGTTGGATGCCTCCGTTATTCTTATCAGATATGAGAAGCCACCTTTTGAGCAAAAAACACATTGATCATGGAACATCAAGCTATTCTGAAATAGATTCTGATGTTATCAATTCTGAAAACACTGAGACTGAACAACCTAATAATTATTACGTAATATTAAATCTCGATGTTAATTGGATTAAAATCAAACTTGAGAAAAGACACTATGAAGCAACATTAGATTTCTTTCTAATCCCTGAGTTCAACTCTTATTCCATAGTGCTCCTGGAACAATATTCTGAGTATTTTCTACCCTCAGAAACTCAAACCATTTCTAAATATTATTTCGATAAAAGTAAAATGATTTATATTGAAAGTGCCATTCAAATACCGAATATTAGCTGGTCTGATTTTTTTTCTCAAGAAGAATTAGTGAATTTAAACATGTACTATCTTGCTGACATCGAAATACATCCAGAAATATTGATTCTAAAATCAGACAATCAATTAGCATGTAGAATTTTACCTAACCAAAATGAGGTTATTAAGGAATTTTATGGAACAATGGATCATATTTACACTGATTATCAAAATCAATTCGAAGATATTGAAATGATAAAAGACTCACTTGGATTTAACCTAATTGCTGAGCCCACACCTTTATATTATAGTTTCCCTAATTTTAATTTGCTTGATAATAAACAATATGAACTAATCTACTTGTATAACTCATTTTGCGAAAAACATAGTCCTGAATTAAATTTAAGTTTTGATTATGATGATAAAACAAATGATTGGCAGATTTTGGCGGAAGACATACCTCATTCATTAGAATTTAAGGACTCGATAATGAATATTAAAAGTCAAATGATGAATAATATTGAGATTAACTCTATTTTATTGAAAATAAATCAGGTCGATTATTTTGCAATGTGTTATAATACAATAGGTTTTATGTCTGATTCACAATTAAGAGTATTTGAAAGAGAAGGTCTAAGTTTGAAAAAAGAGGTTAGTCTTGACACAAAAAAATTACTAACAAATGAAAACTTTGGAATCGATTATCCGGAAAATGTCTTCGATAAATTTCCAAGTATTTTTAAAGCACATTACAAAGTAGAAGGTAATGCTGTTTTACTAAGTTTGTTAATTAACCCTCCAATAGGTGATAAAGAAGCTGAAGATATTATTAATCAGATTTCAAACAATGAAATTGTTCTTGAAATAAAATTGGAAGAGCTGTTTTAGCCTTATTAATTGAATTAGTCGAGTTTTAGGTTAGATAAATTATAATTAATTTTCAGAAAACACAAAATAAACCTGAACATTCATCATTTTTCAATTCCAATACAATTTTTATCTTTGCGCAAACAAAAAATTACAATTATGCTTAAAGTTATTGAAGAACACCGTTCAATCAGAAAATATACTGATAAAGCTATTCCAAAAGAAGTTATGGGCGACATCTTAAATGCTGCAATCAGGGCTTCTAACACAGGAAATATGCAGGTTTATTCAATTGTTGTAACAACAGACGAAAAGATTAAAGAAGAACTTGCTCCAACACATTTTAATCAGCCAATGGTTAAACAAGCGCCGGCAATTCTTACTTTTTGTGCCGATTTTAATCGTTTTAACAAGTGGTGTCGTCAAAGACAAGCCGAACCCGGATATGATAATTTTCTATCATTCCTCACAGCTGCAATTGATGCTATAATAGCTGCTCAAAATGCTTGCATCGAAGCAGAAAACAAGGGTTTAGGAATCTGTTATCTAGGAACAGCAATTTATAATGCAGACAAAATAATTGACATATTGAATCTCCCAAAAGGCGTTGTGCCAATTACAGCTGTTACTATTGGATATCCTGCCGAAACTCCTGAGCTCACCGACCGTCTTC
The DNA here is from genome assembly GCA_016937855.1 of Bacteroidales bacterium. Classification (GTDB taxonomy): domain Bacteria; phylum Bacteroidota; class Bacteroidia; order Bacteroidales; family ML635J-15; genus Bact-19. The sequence goes on from JAFGVU010000023.1 coordinate 14,135, forward strand.
CGGCAGAGGCGGTTGTGCATTACGAAAAATATAAAGATTTTTCGAACGAAGATATAGATAGGATATATGCCGAAAAAGAAGCACGAGCTGACAGCAAACAATTTATTGCAGAAAACAAAAAGCAAACTTTGGCACAAGTTTTTACCGATGTAAGATATTCAAAAGCAAATAACGAACATTTTTCAAAAGTACTTTTTGATGTTTTAAAAAAGCAAGGCTTTATTGATTAAATTCTACAAACATCTAAACCTTCTTGAACTTAAGCTGTTTTGAAAATAAAAAAACAATGAAACTACTCATTATCATAATTCTTGCAGCAATAATAGTTTTTATTGTGGTATTTAATCTGGTATTAATGTTACCGCAATTTGGTAAGCTACCCGATTATAAAAACGATAATAAAATTTTATCATCCAAACAATACTCGAAACGCCAATTTCATAATTCAGGAAAAGTTGAGATGAAAATGGATTTCAGAAAGTTTACACAAATGCTTAAAGGCTTTCTGAAATCAAATAAAAACAAAAAACCACCAACAGACATTACTATTTCACATAAAACCAATATTCCTTTTAATCGACCAGACAGTAGTATTTGTCAAATCTGTTGGTTTGGGCATTCATCAATTATGGTGGATATTGATGGAAAACGAATTTTGTTTGATCCTGTATTTTCGGAAAACGCTTCGCCCCTGCCCTTTGGTGTAAAAAGATTTGAGAATTCGCTTCATTTAGACGATACAGAAATTAAATCATTAGGTAAAATTGATGCAATAATAATATCACACGATCATTACGATCATCTCGATTATAATTTAATTAAGAATATAGAGAAACAGACCGAACATTTTTATGTCCCTCTTGGTGTAGGAGCTCATTTGCAACATTGGGGAATTTCAAAGAATCGAATCACTGAGCTAGACTGGTGGGAGGAGATAAATTATGAAAACCTGAAATTTGTTTGTACTCCTGCACAACATTTTAGTGGTCGCAATCCAAAATATCGTAATTCGAGCTTATGGTGCTCATGGGCAATAATTGGAAATACAAAAAAAGTATTCTTTAGTGGCGACAGTGGTTATTTTGGAGGATTTAAAGAAATAGGCAATAAATACGGACCATTCGACATTTCCATGATAGAATGTGGGCAATATAATGAGTTATGGAAAGAAATCCACATGATGCCTGAACAATCTGTTCAAGCTGCAATAGATTTAAATTCCACAAAAATGCTTCCGATACACAATATGTCTTTTAGCTTAGCTCTTCATTCCTGGGACGAACCAAAAAAACGAGTCTCCGAAGCAAGTAAAAATAAGGATTTTGAGCTAATCGATATTATTCCGGGCGATAGTTTTATTATTGAGTAATGTCTTTTGCGAAAAATCCAATTCGAAAAACTCCCAAGATAACCGTACTATATAAAAACATAACGTTTTAATTTGCATTTTCAAATCTAATTTATACTTTTGCATGTAATTTTAATATGGTTGATGTTATTAACTGTTCGTAATTCTGGATACATTCATATGGATGAATATACATTAAACATTCTTTAATGAATAATTCCATTATACTTGTACAGAACCTCAACCAATTTAGCTATTTTATTAAATTAAATTATAAAAATGAAAAAAATCAACTATTTGCTAATTTTGACATTATTTTGTTATTTACACAGTTTTTCACAGATTAATTTTATCGAAAAAACGATATCTACAAATGCACTTTTTGCTTTTTCAGTATTTGCTATTGATATGGATGGAGATTCTTATAATGATATTCTTTCGGCCTCCAATAGTGATAATAAAATAGCATGGTACAAAAATGACGGTAATGGAAATTTTACTGAGTTTGTTATCTCAACATCCGCAAATGGAGCACGGTCGGTGTATGCGTTAGATGTTGACGACGATGGAGATATTGACGTGCTTTCAGCGTCCTTTGTTGATGATAAAATCGCATGGTACAAAAATGATGGGAATGAAAATTTCACTGAGTATGTTATCTCTACATCAGCAAATGGAGCACGATCCGTTTATGCGTTAGATGTTGACAATGATGGAGATATTGATGTACTTTCAGCGTCTTCGGAGGATGATAAAATCGCCTGGTACAAAAATGATGGTAATGAAAATTTTACTGAGTACGCCATTTCGACTTCAGCAAATGGAGCTAGGTATGTTTATGCAATAGATGTTGATAGTGATGGTGATATAGATGTGCTTTCAGCCTCTTATGATGATAACAAAGTATCATGGTATGCTAATAATGGAGCCGAAATATTTACTGAAAGTGTTATATCAACTACTGCCTTTTCTGCATCATCAGTATTTGCAACAGATATTGATGGCGATGGAGATATTGACTTATTTGGAACAAATTTTGGTGATGGTTGGGTAAAGTATTACGAAAATGATGGGAATGAAAACTTTTCATCAAATATAATATCTAATTCAGCTTTTAATGCGACATCTGTATTTGCTATAGATATCGACAACGATAACGACATTGATGTATTATCTGCTTCTCTTAATGATGATAAAATTGCATATTATGAAAATGATGGGAATGAAAATTTTACAGAATACGATATTACAACTTCTGCTGATGGAGCAGAATCTGTTTATGCCATCGATATAGACAACGATGGTGATATTGATGTACTCTCAGCTTCTTGCTATGATAACAAAATTACTTTATATGAAAATTGTGCCAGTTACTCAACAATATCCCCAATAGTATGCAATAGTTATGAGTCTCCGAGTGGTAATTATGTTTGGGCGAGTTCGGGAACATATATTGATGTAATACAAAATGCAGCCGGATGTGACAGTATAATTACTGTTAATTTAACAGTTAATAGTAATACAGGTGATACGACAGCAATTGCATGTGATAGTTTTGATTGGTATGGAGTAACTTACACTGCTTCAGCAACACCAACGCATACATTTACAAATGTCGCTGGCTGTGATAGTATTGTAACTTTAGATTTGACCATAAATTATAGCAATACAAGCGACACTATCGCAGTTGCATGTGATAGTTTTGAATGGTATGGTGTTACTTACACTTCTTCAGCAACACCAACACATACATTTACTAATGTTGCTGGCTGTGATAGTATTGTAACTTTAGATTTAACTATAAACTATAGTAATACTGGCGACACTACAGCAATTGTATGCGATAGTTTTAATTGGTATGGAGTAACTTACACTGCTTCAGCAACACCAACGCATACATTTACAAATGTCTCTGGCTGTGATAGTATTGTAACTCTAGATTTAACTATAAACTATAGTAATACTGGCGACACTACAGCAATTGCATGCGATAGTTTTGATTGGTATGGTGTTACTTACACTGCTTCAGCAACACCAACACATACATTTACTAATATTGCTGGCTGTGATAGTATTGTAACTCTAGATTTAACTATAAACTATAGTAATACTGGCGACACTACCGCAATTGCATGTGATAGTTTTGATTGGTACGGTGCAACATACACTTCTTCTGTAATAACAACACATACATTGACCAATAATGCAGGTTGTGATAGCATTGTGACTTTATATTTAACAATTAATAATAATTCTGGCGACACTACAGCAATTGCATGTGATAGTTTTGATTGGTATGGAGTAACTTACACTTCTTCAGCAACACCAACACATACATTTACTAATGCAGCAGGCTGTGATAGTATTGTAACTTTAGATTTGACCATAAATTATAGCAATACTGGCGACACTACCGCAATTGCATGTGATAGTTTTGAT
>JAFGVU010000150.1 GCA_016937855.1 Bacteroidales bacterium
GACTTCTGTGCCTGCAGCAGTTCCGTCATGATATAATTTATCTGTAATTGTAAAACCGGCTTTTTGCGAATTATATTTATTTAGTATCTCAAAGAAGTCTTTAAACGCACTTAACCCGGTGCCTGTTGATCGGCTATTTATTTTAGCTGCGGCATCGCGACCAATACCATTATCTAATATCATTACGATAAGATAATTGTTAGCTACTGAAATGTCAATTTTAATTTCACCGCCTTCTTTTTTATTTTCGAGTCCATGCTTTACTGCATTTTCGACAAATATTTGAATGCACATTTTTGGGACAATTGTGTCCAAATCAATTTCTGGTGCAATATTTATTTCAAATTTTATTCTTTCTCCGAATCGAAATTGTTGCAGACTTAAATAGTCTTTAACAACGTCTAGTTCTTTTTTTAAGCTCCTTGTAATTTTATCTTTATCGATTAAAGAACTACGTAGTAATCGCGAAACTTTAACATAATAATCATAAGCTTTTGCGCTATTGTTTTCTTGTACTTCGGTTCCTATTGCCGAAATTGCATTAAAAACAAAGTGTGGGTCAAGCTGCGCGTTAATGGTATTCATCTGCATAGATATTAGTTGCTGCTCCACATTTCTTTTTTCAAGTTCTTTATTTCTTTTGCTACGCATATATAAATAAATTGAAAACACACTTAGCAACATAGATAAGAGTACAACTGCAATTTTAAAAAATATAGTTTGCCAAAAAGCCGGCACTATATGTATTTTCAATAATGTAGGTTCTTTTGTCCAATATCCATTCTCATTACATGAATAAAGTTCAAAAACGTATTCACCGGGGTCGAGATTCGTAAAAACCACCGATTCTGTTGAATCAACTGTCCAGCTATCACTATAACCACGTAAACGATATTTATATTTTACTCGTTCAGGACAACTATATTCTATGCCATGAAAAGTAAACCGCATGTTATTGTGTGTCCAATCCAGATTGTAAATACTATCAGGTTTATATGGATGTGAACACTTTGTGTGCCATATTAAATCGCTCGAAGAATACTCAAATTCGTAAATGTATGTCATGGGGGGAGTAGTGTCATATTCCAATTTATCCGGCATAAATTTCACAACACTTTCAGAAGTTGGGATCCAAACATTTCCTTTAGAATCGACACATGTACCGTTTTGACCGCACTCTATTCCGATGAAACCATTGAAACGATCCATAAATCGCATTGCATTTGGTTCTCCATTATACAGCTTATCTAAATCGATAAAAAGTATTCCAAAGGTAGATCCTGCAATTATATGTGTATCTTTATAATTATTAATAAATGTAAAAGATCCATCATAAATCTTGCGCTCTTCTGCAAAATCATATAAATACAATCCAGTTTTGTGAGCCAGCCACATATTACCATTGATATCTCTACAACAGCTTACAGTACTTTCGTTTATGTTAGGTTCCGATGCTTTAAAACCGGTAAGTGTGTCGTTTTCAAACAGGAATACTTTTTTGTTGGTACAAAACCACAACCTGCCAAATTTATCTTTCTCAATATCCAAAACATTGCTTTTATCTGTTTGGATGTTCTTTAAGTCTTTAGTCTGTGTATTACAAATAAAAACACCCTGTGTAGTACCAAACAAATAAGTATCTGTTGTAGTGTCTTCATAGCAGCATAATGGTGTGGAAATGTATCCGTTAAGCATTAATTTTACAAACAATTGACTGTTTCCGTTTTTAAAGTAAACCCCTTGAGTCGTTGGGATTACCCATTCTCCTTTGGAGCTACACAAACCATCCATATAAAACCTCTCAGCAATATCGAGCAATTCTTTGTGTTCTGAATATTCAGCCAAATTATTGTTTTTGTCTAAAATGGCCATTTCTGTATCATAAGCTGCGAAAGCTATTTCATGCTGTTTTGTTTCAAAAATTGTCCAAATATATTTGGGCATTTTATGCTTTTCTGTATAATTTAAAAACGCTTTTGATTGTCGAATAAATAAACCATTTTCTGTACCTAGAAAAACAGTTTCTCCTGCTTTTAGAATTATATTAATCTGATTATTTGGTAATGAATCCATGTCAATTCGTAAACCGGTTGTATCAAATATCATCCACGTATGATAGTTTTTCATTATACACAGCTCCCCTAAGTCTGATATTGAAATTTCAGCAGCGTGATACACATTTTTATTCTCTAAGAATACAATACTTTCGTCGTTTTCATATTTATATAACTTCCAAGTACTATTATTGCCTTCCACTAACTGCTCAGTAAAGTAATTTATGTTATCTTTCCTGACAATCAATCCACTGTATTTATTTGCCAATTTTATCTGTTTTTCACCATCAATTAAGTAAACTCCGTCAACATTTGAAATTAATATTTTATCATCCGGCAATATTTCAGCATCCAGAATGTACCCGTCTTGCCAAATTGTAAAAATTGTTTCAATCTCGCCATCAGTAAGCTTTAGTATTTCATTAGATTTAACTACAAAAAGGCTTTCAACATCTTGCCCAAACAACAGTTTTTCGATCTTACCATCATTAACTGTATAAACATTAACAAACTTATTATTAGTCAAAGTATATACCCCAATGCTAGTTTGATAGTACAAATCACCATTGTTATTTAAGATTTCTTCTATGTGATTATCTTTAGGATTATCGCTTTCAAATTTCTTAAAGTTTTTCCCATCAAATCTAGATATGCCTCCTTTTGTGCCAACCCACAAAAAACCATAATCATCTAAACATAGACTAACAACCTGATTTTGCGGTAATCCATCGAAAATTGTGTATTGGCGATAAGAGTATTGCTGGGCAAAAATTGTCACATTCCATATTATAAAAAGAAAAATAATTGCCTTTTTCATTTTACAAATATAATAATTAATAAAAGACTGAAATACTGTTTGGTTATTATGGAATTTCGCATTGTTTAAAATTCCATTTATTTTTGTTTTTTTAATAACCCGGATCTAAAAACAACAATTTCCCCCACATCTAACCCAAATTTCCCAACATTCTTAGCATTTCGGGGTTTAGAATTTCGATGGATTTGTTGTTGATAGCAATTATTTTGTCGCGTTTTAGTTCGGAAAGGATGCGTACGAGGTTTTCGGTGGCGAGTCCGGAAAGCTCGGCAATATCTTTTCTTGTGATTGTGGTTTCGATGACATTTGAACCAAAAACTCTTTCGGACAAATATATAAGAGAGTCGCAAACTTTTCCTAATGCCTGTTTGTTTGCAATGCTTCCAAGTTTATCGTAAACATTTTGTAATGATTTTGAGTACATTTTCATTATCTCAATCGAAAATTGAGGATTTGTGCGAACTATTTTATCAAAATTACTGCGCTCAACCAAATATAACTTAGAGGGAACAAGTGCTTGACAACTAAAATGATAGTAATTATCACCATATAAACTAGACAAGCCTATTATATTGAATGGTGTGGTAATTTTAAACACATGATTTTTATAATGCGAATTCTCGATAGTTGCTTTTACTAATCCGTCTTTTAAAATCATTATAAACGATGCAAACGATCCTTGCTTGCATATAGTTTCGCCTTTGCTAAAATCAATCTGAACTTTTGTAACAAGAGAAATTTCTTCTTCGGTCAAATGAAGTCCGCTTAGATATTCGATAAAATTTTGCTCGGTATTATTAAGCTTTAGTTTATTTTCGACACTTTCGGAATAAATCTCTTTGAGTTTGCGAAACGAAAGATATTGGTTGATTTTGCTAACAATTGTTTGAAATAGACGATTTTCTTCGTTAAGAAAGACCCCTTTTTCGGCTCTGACAGGTTTTGAGTAGCATAGAATTATCTCACCAACCGGATTTTCTTCTATTTGTAAGATTGATGAAAGCTTAAGCTCTGTTTTCTTAAAGCCTTCGGTAGATGTTTCTATTTCAAAAACTTTGATATTAACTTTACAAATATCAGAATATCGCCATGCCTGCGGAACAATTTTGGTAAGCTCACTTAAAACCTGGTTCAGATCCGTATCAAAATCTTTTAGTAGTTCATCAATATTATAAAGACAATCCAGTTCTTTCTTACGCTCGTCCAGACTCTTTAATACGCTTTCGATATTGTCTTTTTCTGTTTGCATATTATTATTTTAATAGGTAGCAAAATTAAGAAAAATCATTTTGCAGACAAATATCATTGATAAATATCAATTATTAATATCAAATCTTTGTGATGTTAAAATATTGTTTGTGTTTTTTTTAGCTATACTTTTACATCGTGAATTTAAAATTAAAAACGCCGCAAGGCATAAAAATTAATAATTAAAACTTAAAAAGAGATGAACGTAGAAAAAATCATGAGCGACTTGGAAAAAAAACATCCAGGTGAAGTTGAGTATCTTCAGGCAGTAAGAGAAGTTATCGAAACTATCGAGGACGTTTATAACGAAAATCCTCAATTCGAAGCTAATGGCATTATCGAAAGATTAATTGAGCCTGATAGAATTCTTACATTCAAAGTACCTTGGACAGATGACGAAGGTAAAGTTCATGTAAACCTTGGTTACCGTGTACAATTTAACGGAGCAATCGGACCTTACAAAGGTGGTTTAAGATTTCACCCAAGTGTTAACTTGTCAATTTTAAAATTCTTAGGTTTCGAACAAATATTTAAAAATTCACTTACAACATTACCTATGGGTGGTGGAAAAGGTGGATCAGATTTTAACCCAAAAGGAAAATCAGATAGAGAAATTATGCGTTTCTGCCAATCATTTATGATGGAACTTTGGAAACTTATCGGTCCTGAAACAGATGTACCTGCCGGCGACATTGGTGTTGGTGGAAAAGAAATTGGTTACATGTTTGGAATGTACAAAAAACTTGCAAGAGAGCACTCAGGTGTACTTACAGGTAAAGGTAGAAACTGGGGTGGATCATTAATTCGTCCAGAAGCTACAGGTTTTGGTAATGTATATTTTGCAAAAGAAATGTTAGCAACTAAAGGCGAAACTTTCGAAGGCAAAACAGTTGTTATCTCAGGTTTTGGTAATGTTGCTTGGGGTGCTGCTTTAAAAGTAACTGAATTAGGCGGAAAAGTTGTTGCTATTTCTGGTCCTGACGGTTATGTTTATGATAAAGACGGAATCTCCGGTAAAAAAATCGACTATATGTTGCAATTAAGAGCAACTAACGAAGATATCGTAAAACCTTATTCTTATGAATTTGGCGCTGAGTTCCATCAAGGTAAACGTCCTTGGGAAGTTAAATGTGATGTTGCTTTACCTTGTGCTACACAAAACGAACTTGGTAAAGAAGACGCTTTAACTTTGGTTAAAAACGGATGTATTTGTGTTAGCGAAGGTGCAAACATGCCTTGTACTCCAGAAGCTGTTGAAGTTTTCCTCGAAAACAAAGTATTATTCGGCCCTGGTAAAGCTGCTAACGCTGGTGGTGTTGCAACTTCAGGTCTTGAAATGAGCCAAAACTCAATGAAACTTTCTTGGACTCGCGACGAAGTTGATGAAAAATTACATAGAATTATGTGCGATATTCACGAAGCATGTGTTAAATACGGAAAAGATGATACCGGATTTGTTAACTATGTTAAAGGTGCAAACATCGCAGGATTCCTTAAAGTGGCCGACGCAATGGTAGAACAAGGAGTTATCTAGGAGCTAATAAAATCAAAATATTGTTCAACTAGCTCATTAATTATTTTAACGCGCAAATCCCTGCCCAAAAGGCGGGGATTTTTTTTGCCAGAAAACCATAGTCTAAGACTTCGAAAAAGTTAAACTACTTTGGTAAGTTTACAAATAGTTAGATGGAAACAATTTAAGCTCCTTAGTAGTTGTTTAAAATCATTGTTTGGCAGACTAAAGTAAAAGTATATGTCACTTCGGCTGGCTCAGCGCACCGCCTACGGACAAAAAAAAAGCAAAGCATAAGCAGTTTTTACTAACATTTATGTCCTACGGACAAAAAATAAGGCGCGCACATTTTTTTGTCCGTAGGACATATATTTATTCGCTACGCGAAAACAGTAAGAAAACTCTAAGATCGATTGTAAAATAAAAAAACAATTTCTTAGCCTATACAATTACAATTGGCACAATATATAAACACGATTTTTTGAGTAAAATTCATTATATATGCCCCAAAGCCATATTTGTATAATTTTTTTTAACACATATTTTGTCAGGTCACAAAAAAAATTATATTGTACAACATATTAATCAATAAAAAACAATTATGCTAGATTTTGAAATTATTAAGAACGAAAATGAATTCAACAAAACTAAACGCGAAGAATGCATCGATTTCCTACATACTCACTTAGACCGTTTCCGGGATAATAAAGAAGATATTGGCAAATGTGTTGACTATGCTATGCAAAAAGATTGTGGTAAAGGTGGTTTTATTTTATTAGCGTATCATAAAAACGAGCTCGCCGGCGTTCTGATAATGAATAATACAGGTATGTCCGGATTTATTCCTGAAAACATCCTTGTTTACATTGCAGTTGATTCAAAACACAGAGGCAAAGGTTTTGGTGGTAAGATTATCGAAAAAGCTATCAGCTTGTCAGAAGGAAATATTAAACTACACGTAGAATATGATAATCCTGCAAAGAGACTTTACGAAAGAGTAGGTTTTACAACAAAGTATGCCGAGATGAGGTTTGAAAAAAAATAAAGGAAAATTTTCGAGAAACTCGAAAATTGAAAAGGAAAAGAAGCGAAAAAAATTTAAACAATAATACACAATGGCAAAATTACAGATAGATACCGAAGGGATTATTTATAATATAAAAGAAATAAGTTCATTTCTCAAAAAGCACAATAAAGAATGGAGTCTAATTACCAAAGTATTTTCGGGAGATATTGATCTCTTGAAACGAATTTTAAAAGCAGATGTAATTAAAGATATCCACTCGGTTGGTGATTCGAGGTTAAGTAGTCTTAAGATACTAAAAAAAGTTAACCCTGATTTAATTACGATTTACATAAAGCCTCCTGCATTGGTCTATATTGATGATGTTGTAAAATATGCCGACATTTCGCTTAACACATCCTACAAAACAATAATGGCACTTAACGAGGCAGCAAAAAAGCAAAATAAAATCCATAAGGTGATAATAATGATAGAGTTGGGAGAACTACGTGAAGGAATTAAGCGTGATGAACTAATTGGATTTTACGAAAGAGTTTTTGAGCTCGAAAATATTGAGGTTATAGGATTAGGTTCAAATCTAGGCTGCATGTATGGTGTTGAGCCAACCTACGACAAGCTACTGCAGTTATGTCTCTATAAAGAACTTATTCAGGCAAAATTTGATAAAGACTTACCTCTGATTTCCGGCGGAAGCTCAATAACCTTACCACTAATTGACAAAAATGCTGTTCCAGAAGACATGAATCATTTTAGAATTGGTGAAGCCGCATTTTTTGGCACTAGTCCACTTGAGAACGAGCAATTTAATAATCTTTCCACCGATGCTTTTACGTTTAAAGCAAATATCATCGAGTTAGACGAAAAAGAGATGATTCCTGATGGAGTAATAAGTGAGGCCAACATAGGTCATACTGCTGACTATGATGAAGAAGATTTTAATTCCACAACTACCAAGGCTATTTTAGATTTTGGCCTGTTGGATGTTGGAAAAGAAGACATTGAACCTATCGACAAAGCAGTTAGTTTTGTAGGAATAACGTCCGATATGATGGTTGTTGATCTTGGCAATAACAAGACTAAAGATGGCAAAAAGAAATACTCTGTTGGTAGTCAGATTTGTTTTATTCCATCGTATATGGGAGTCGCTCGATTACTTAACTCAAAGTTTATTGATATTACATATCTATAAGGCGATTTAGATTGAAACTCCGCTCTTTCAGAGCTCCAGATAGTAGATGTGCATGTTCAACAGCAGGCTGGCGCCTACTGTTGAATTAATGTCGCGCTTTCAGCGCTGGATGCAGTTTTTACAATTTTAATCATTTAAGGTTCTCAATTAATAAGAATTTGAAATTTTTACATTCATGGACTTCGAAACAATATTGCAGAATAATACATAACCCGCATTATTCACCGCTGTTAATTTGATAATACAGGCTAATATCTGATCTTCAATTGTTTACAATGTTTAAATGATTGTATTAGTATCCCCAAATATAAGTGTTGCTTGCGATTATCTTTGTGCATCTACTGCGTTGCTAACTCATTGTAATACAAAAGTATGACTGCAAAGTTAGACGCCTTGTATCTACACAAAGCTAATCGCATGAATAATGCGGGATAATACCCTCACAGTCAGCAACATTAAGAACGCAGATTATTCAAATAGGTGTACGAGTATCGCAGTAAAGAGGGAAAAAGCTTTTTGTAACAGAAACAATTGCTTTATAAGATTGCTTTTCAATAAACGTCGGATTACATTCAAAATAAATCGGTTTGCCGATTCTTCAGACTAATGAAGTTTCGGCAAACCGATTTTTATATTTTTAAACCTAAAGTCCTACAATATCGACCATACACCAGTTAAACCAGCCATAACAATAGAAACCATTGTCATAAGTTTAATAAGGATGTTAAGACTTGGACCTGAAGTATCTTTAAAAGGATCACCAACAGTATCACCAACAACTGTAGCTTTGTGAACATCGCTACCTTTGCCACCAAAGTGACCTTCTTCTACATATTTTTTCGCGTTATCCCAAGCACCACCTGAGTTTGCCATAAAAATTGCCAAAACAAATCCTGAAGACAGACCACCAACAAGGAGACCCATTACACCAGAAACGCCAAAAACGATACCGGTAATAATCGGAACAAGAACAGCAACAGCAGAAGGGAAAATCATTTCTCTTTGCGCACCTTTAGTTGAAATAGCCACACAAGTTTCGTAGTCAGGTTCAGCTTCGCCTGTAAGAATACCTTTAATTTCTTTAAACTGACGACGAACTTCGGTAACCATTTTCTGAGCAGCGCGTCCTACAGCGTTCATTGTTAGACCTGCAAAAACGAAAGTCATAACTGCACCAATAAAAATACCTACCAAAACCTTAGGGTTCATCAAGTGAACTTCGTAATAAGTCATAAAGTCCATAATTGAAGCTTCGGCTGTCTGAACAACCACACCACCAACTTCGATTGTGGTTTGTCCCACACGAATTAGCCCCATTTTAATTTCTTCGATATAAGAAGCTAAAAGAGCTAAAGCAGTAAGAGCTGCGGATCCGATAGCAAAACCTTTTCCTGTAGCAGCAGTTGTATTTCCAAGAGCATCTAAAGCATCGGTACGTTGACGAACCTCTGGTCCGAGCTTACTCATTTCTGCATTACCACCGGCGTTATCGGCAATTGGTCCGTAAGCATCAGTTGCAAGAGTGATTCCAAGTGTGGAAAGCATACCAACAGCAGCGATACCAACACCATATAGACCAGCACTTAGGTTTGAAAGGTCAAATTTTGCAGCAAACAAATAAGAAAGAATGATACCTACTACAATAGCACCAACACTAATAGCAGTAGAAATCATACCAGTACCAACACCGGCAATAATTACAGTTGCAGGTCCAGTTTCGGCAGATTGTGCAATTTTTTGAGTAGGTTTATATGCATGAGAAGTGTAATACTCTGTTCCTTGACCGATTACAATACCTACAATCAGACCAATAATAACTGCGAAAGAAACATATTGCCAGTTAGGAATCTGCAACATATACATAATTCCAAAAGTTCCAATAGCAATAAGTAACGAACTTACATTAACACCAAGACCTAAAGAACCTAGTAGTTGTTTCATTGTTGCACCTTCTTTTGTTCTTACAAGGAAGATACCAATAATCGAAAGAACAATCCCTAGAGCAGCAATTAACATAGGAGCAAATACAGCTTTAAGTTGGATATCGTCAGACCATTCTGATCCATAAAAAGCAGCAGCCCCGAGAGCAGCAGTTGCAAGAATAGAACCAACATAAGACTCATATAAGTCGGCACCCATACCAGCAACGTCACCTACATTATCACCAACATTATCGGCAATAGTAGCGGGGTTGCGAGGATCATCTTCAGGAATTCCGGCTTCAACTTTACCAACAAGGTCAGCACCAACATCAGCAGCTTTAGTATAAATACCTCCACCAACACGAGCAAATAATGCTTGTAATGACGCACCCATACCAAAGGTTAACATTGTTGTAGTGATCATAATCATTTTGTGTTTTGCATCAGCATCTTCAACAAAAGCATCTAAAATAAGATACCAAATAGAGATGTCAAGAAGTGCAAGACCTACAACAACTAATCCCATTACAGCACCGGAACGGAATGCAACTTTAAGACCTGCATCAAGTGATTTACGTGCGGCATTTGCTGTACGAGCAGAAGCATAAGTTGCTGTTTTCATACCTAAAAATCCGGCAAGACCACTAAAGAAACCACCTGTTATAAATGCAAATGGGACCCATTCGTTTTGAAGCTTAAATACATAAGCTAAAACAGCGAAAAATATCGCCATTATAATAAAGACAACAGTTACAATTTTATACTGCTGCTTTAAATAAGACATAGCTCCTTTGCGAACATATAGAGCAATCTTTTTCATTGTGTCGGTTCCTTCGTCAAGTTTCATTAGTTGCTTGAAGAAATACCAGGCAAATACCAATGCTAAAACTGAAGCAAAAGGTATGAACCAAAACATCACGTCTGTACTCATAATCAATAGTTTATTAGTTAATATTAAATTTGTTTTACAATTAAAATTTACAACCTAAAAAATCGCTGCGAAATTCTATAAAAAAATCCATATAAAAAAATTATTATGCATCTTATTGACGTTTTTTTACTTTCATGAGAAAAATCTAGCCATTTTTAGTATTTTTTCTGACAAATGTGTAAAAATCAACATTTTAAACAGACTAATAAACAAAATATTTTTAAATTTGTTTAATCAATAAAAGTTATGAAAAGCATTTTTATTATTTTAATCTCTCTTCTACTATCAATGCAAGTATTTGCTCAAATCAAATACACAGAAGCTATTGATTTTACGCTAATTTCGACCCAAGGTGTTGAAGTTAACCTTTTCGACGAATTAGATAATGGAAAAACAGTTTTATTGAGCTTTTTCTCAACAACTTGTGGTAGTTGTGTTCTGGAAGCGCCAAAGGTGGACTCAATTTACCAACAATTTGGCTCTGGAACAGAACAACTTTTAGTTTGGGGTATTGCTAGTCCAAGCTCACCTCTTTTAGGAATACAAAATTTTATAGAAGAAACTGAAATTACTTACCCATGTTTTGAAACTGGTCATGCAGAGTACGATGTTTTTGATTTGTATGGGATTCTATATACTCCTCAAATCTATATCATTTGTGATTATTCTGTTTCCGAATCAATCTCTTTTTTCGAGATAATAGAAAACTTAGATTATTGTTTTCCTACAAAAATTGATGTTATCGAAGTTTACCCTAATTTATACAGTTTAAACGGTCATATTTTTATTGAAAACACTTTTAACGAAACCATTTCTGTTCAAGTTTTTGACATTACCGGCAAAGAAATAATAAATGACAGGTTAAAATCAGGAATGAGTTCATCCTACGACCAATTTAATCTAAATCAGATTTACATTGTTAATATACTAAGTAATTCGGGTAAATCTCAATCACAAAAAATCTTAGTAAAATGAGAAAAAAGATAATTCCTGCTTTATTTGCTTTTTTTATTATCCTTACAATACAGCCATCATGCGTAACAATATACAATTACGACCTTAGTATTTTGGGGCTTGACAGTTTGCCGTCAACAAAAGCCTGCATGCAAAAATATATCCCCAAATCGGTAAACACGTATCGGGGAGAAATTGAACGAGAGATCAGAATCATTTCGTTAGATTTAAATAATTACGAACAAGAAATAATTGATTCCCTTGCTGCTGACTCAATTTTTATTGACACATCGTATCTTCTCAAATTCTCTATTCGTGCACTTGACCCCAATAATGAAGTGTCAGAAATACCAATCGAAAAAACCTATCTCTCTAATTAGAAAGGCACCTTAATTACCTGGCTGATTATTGAAAAGTAAAAAACTTTATGTAAGTTTGTATGATTACAGGAAAATATATTAGACAGAGATGAAAAAGGTTTTAATAATAGATGATGTACACCCAATAATTACGAAATCTTTGCCCGAATTAGGATTCGAAACCACTGATGCAACAAAACTTTCACGATCAGAAATACTAGAAATAATTCAGGACTACACAGGACTAATTATTAGAAGTAGAATTACAATTGATAAAGAGATAATTGACAAATCAAAAAACCTAAAATTTATTGCTAGAGTTGGAGCCGGAATGGAAAGTATTGATTTAGATTATTGTAAAAACAAGGGTGTTATTTGTCTAAATTCGCCCGAAGGTAATCGCGATGCTGTTGGAGAACATGCTTTAGGTATGATTTTAAACATTTTAAACAATCTAAACAAAGCAGATTCCGAGGTGAAGTCGGGCAAATGGCAAAGAGAAGAAAATCGTGGCAAAGAATTGGGTTACATGACAGTCGGCATAATCGGTTACGGCAACATGGGCAGTAGCTTTGCTAAAAAGCTTTCAGGTTTCGGGTGCAAAGTATTATCATACGATAAGTACAAAACAAATTATTCTGATGGATTTACAATAGAATCAAATTTAGATGCAATTTTTAAAGAATCAGATATTTTAAGTTTGCATGTTCCGCTAACTGAAGAAACAAAGTTTATGGTTGATGATGATTTTATAGCACAATTTTCAAAAAACATCTATCTTATTAACACAGCTCGAGGACCCGCTGTAAAAACTAGTTCAGTTGTAAATGCCTTAAAATCAGGAAAAATACTGGGGGCTGCTTTGGATGTGTTAGAATATGAAGAAACTTCATTTGAAAAGACTAAAAACTTATTAGACTACGATGATTTTAGGTATCTTTCAGAATGTACAAATGTGCTATTTACGCCTCATATTGCCGGATGGACTAATGAATCTAAAATTAAATTGGCCACTGTATTAGTTGAAAAAATTAAAAATTTACAATTATGATTAAAGAATCTGATTATAGAGAACAAACCATTATTGAAATTGCAAAAAAAATGGCTTTGGCAGCCCGTACTGCACCAAAAGGCAGAGGTAGAAACACAATCGAAACCCTTATTGCAACGAAATCTGATATTGAAGAAATAGCTGCTCGAATGGATAAAATCGCAATTGAGAAAAAACAAGGTTTTTTTACTAGAGATGCAAATAACATTCGTAATTGCGATGCAGTTCTATTTTTAGGGACAACAATAGATACTCTAAAACTACCATACTGTGGTTTTTGTGGATTAGAAAATTGCGAAACCAAGGATTTACATCAAGATGTACCGTGCACATTCAATAGCGTTGATCTCGGAATCGCTATTGGTTCTGCTGTAAGTATAGCAGCAGATAATCGTATCGACAACAGAGTGCTATTCTCGGCCGGAAAAGCCGTTCAGGAGCTTAAACTTTTTGATGAAAATATTAAAATTATATTTGGAATTGGCTTAAGTGCAAGCAGAAAAAATATATTTTTCGACCGCAAATAACGGTAAAATTTTTGCAGAATAATCTGTGTATAATATTATAAAAAGCCTATGAAAAAATTTATACTTGTCTCAATAATATCTATTCTCAGCGTAAACATGTTTTCTCAAAAACCAGATGAAATAAAGTCAGATAGTCGCTATATTTGGGGAGAATCCACAGCAAAAACACTCGAAGATGCCGACAATTTTGCAATCAAAGATTTGGTTAGTCAGATATCGACAAAAGTAGAAAGTAGCTTTTCGACCACAATGATAGAAACAGACGAAAGCCTCGAAGAGTTTACCCGTTCGGCCATAAGCACATATTCAAATATTTACCTAAATGATGCAAAAAGACTCGTTGTTGAGAAAAGAAAAAGCATATATGTAATTAGGTACATCGACAGAGAAATTGTAGATGGAATTTTTAAAAATCGAAAACAAAAAATACTAGACTACACAAACCTTGCTGTTAGAGCCGAAAAAGACCTGCGCATTGCCGATGCTCTGAGATATTACTACTGGTCTTTAGCCCTATTAAACTCACATCCCGAAAGAAACTCAATTCGAAAAACCCTCGACGACAATACAGACATAAGCCTAATTACATTTATTAATAGTGAAATAGATCAGATTCTTCAATCGATAGACATAAAGATTATAGACACAATAAAACTCAATAGTGCAAAATCGTTTATTCTGGATGTAAAATACAAAGGCCGTGACATAACTAATCTGGACTATACATATTGGACAGGGAATTCGTACTCTGGGATGTATTCGGCAAAAAACGGAAAAGCAATTGCAGAGTTTTATAATAATCAATCAGATGATTTCTCTGATTTGCAAATAAAGTTTGAGTATCAGTATTTATCGCGCAGTAAAATTGATCCAGAAGTTGAATCTGTTATGCAGATGACTTCTTTACCCAGATTAAAGAATGCCGAAATAAGAATTGAAATAAAACCGTCAAAGGCCATCGCCAGTAATAACACACAACAAGAGTTAAATTCGATTGGAATTCGCCAAGCAGATGAAGAAAAGGTGGAAAACAACCGTAAACCAAAAGAGTCTGATTATAGAAAATCTATAACAAAAGTAAATCAAGCTATCCTAAGCAAAAAAAACGATAATATAATAGACTTATTTACAGAAAACGGGCTACAGTGCTACAATAAAATAATAAAATATGGAAATGCTCAGATGCTCCCTCAGGAAGAGCCACTAAAAATAATATCAGTTAATAATCAAACCATGATTAGATCAATCCCAATGCTATTTAACTTCCCAAATAATAACAGAAAATTTGTGGAAGATGTTGTTTATGTTTTTGATTCGACAGGAAAAATTGATAACATCAATTTCGCACTATCAGACATCTCAATCACTGATATATTATCAAAATCGGAAAGATTTGGCAAAGAAGAAGATAAATATTTTCTAATAAATTTTCTGGAAAGTTATCAAACAGCCTATGCATTAGAAAATTTAGAATTTATTGAATCTGTATTTTCAGAAGATGCACTAATAATAGTTGGTACCGTTTTAAAACAAGTAGAACAAATTGAAGGCATGTATAAACAGCTTGACAATCAGAATATTAGATACACACGATATTCAAAAGACGAATATGTTCAACACCTAACTAAAGCATTTAATTCCAAGGAATTTATCAATATATCCTTTGAACAAACAGAAGTAAAAAAAGCAGGAGGTGATGAAAAAATTTATGGAATCCAACTAGCACAAAACTACTATAGCTCAAACTATTCTGATAAAGGATATTTGTTTTTAATGATAGATTTAAACGACAGTATTAATCCTAAAATTTATGTCAGAACCTGGCAACCTGAGAAAAACTCTGATGGCAGTGTAATTGGCTTAGAAAACTTTTCAATAAGATAAAAATGGAATACGAAGGAAATATTCAGAAAATGCGTACTGTAAACAGCAATCCTGTACAGTATTTTATACAATTTAATGATAAGGAATTATGCATTAATAATCTGATTGACAAACACATAAGACTAGAATTTAAAAATAAAATAAACTGCATTCATTGTGGTGCAGAGACAAAAAAAAGTTTTCATCAAGGATATTGCTACTCTTGTTTTATGAGTGTCCCTCAATGTGATTTTGGTGTTTTACATCCCGAAAAAGATATGTCGCATGAGGGTATTAGCAGAGATATGGAATGGTCTAAAAAAAATTCTTTGATAGATCATTATGTTTACTTGGCAATAACAGGAGGCGTAAAAGTTGGTGTAACTCGTCATACACAGATACCCACAAGGTGGATTGATCAAGGAGCGATAAAAGCTATTCGTTTTGCAAAAACACCTTACAGAAATTTAGCCGGGCAAATAGAAGTCGATTTAAAGCAACATGTATCTGATAAAACAAATTGGAGCAAAATGCTAAAAAGTAAGCATACAGATTTAAATTTGGCTGATTTAAAAAGACATTTTTCAGAAAAACTTTCGCCTCAATTTCGACCATATCTCAGTATCAATAACAAAATAGAGTCATTTACTTATCCATTTAACTATCAAATTGATAATTTCAGCACAATTAGTTTTGACAACGAAACTACGGTAGAAGGAAAGCTAATAGGAATAAAAGGACAATATCTGATTTTTGAAAACGGCAATGTTCTTAACGTAAGAAAACACAATGGATACCTGATTTCAATTGAAGTAATTTGAGATTTAATAACAATGACAACTGAAATGTAAACTATTATGCAAGAAAGCGATATAAACATAAAAAAATATCTTTCCAAAGCTCAATTTATATGCAGTAAATCAGAAAAATGCACTAATGATATTATTGAATATCTTAAAAAAAATGAATTATCTCCGGACGAAATCGAAACAATAATAAATGAATTAGTTGCCCACAAGTTTATTGATGATTTTCGATATTCGCAAAGCTATGTAAACGACAAACTTAAATTTAGTAAATGGGGAAGGGTAAAAATTCGTCATGCATTAAAACAAAAGAAAGTTCCTTATCACTTTATCGAAAATGCAATATCAGAAATAGATGAAGAAACTTATTTTGAAATACTCAAGAGCTTAGTTCACAACAAAAACAAAACAATTAACAAACACGACGATTTAAAACGAAAACAATCTTTGTTAAGATTTGCAACATCAAGAGGTTTTGAATACAATTTGATTTTGGATATTATAAGTGACTTATAAGTTCGAAAAACTTATTACTTTTGTAAAAAAAACGATATGATTACAATAGAAAGAATAAAAGATTCTAAAAAGCGAATTGATGCTTTGAGGAGGTATCTTTGACATTGATGCCAAAGAGATTTTTATTTCAGAAGAAGACAAAAAAACACAAGCTCCCGGCTTTTGGGATGATCCCGAAAAAGCAGAAATCACTTTAAAGCAAATCAGCAAGGTTAAAAAATGGGTTACAGAGTTTATCGCTGTTATGACCAAATATGAAGATGTTGAGGTTTTATTTGAGTTTTACAAAGCTGGCGATGTTACAGAAGTAGAAATTGATTCTGAATTTGACAAACTAATTCTTTTGATAGAAAATTTAGAATTAAAAAACATGCTTGGCAATGAGGAAGACATTCTTGATGCTGTAATTACAATCAATGCCGGAGCAGGTGGAACCGAGAGTAATGATTGGGCAGAGATGTTGGAGCGGATGTATTTACGCTATGCCGAAGAAAATGAATATAAAGTACAGCTGATAGACCGTCAGGAAGGAGATTCGGTTGGGATAAAATCTGTAACAATGAGTTTTAGTGGCGATTTTGCGTATGGATATTTAAAATCTGAGAGTGGAGTGCATCGTTTAGTCAGATTATCGCCTTTTGATGCTGCGCATAAGCGTCACACTTCATTCGCTTCGGTATTTGTTTATCCATTAGTTGACGATAACATCTCAATTGAGATAAATCCGGCAGATATTGAATGGGATACTTACCGCAGTAGTGGAGCCGGAGGGCAAAATGTAAATAAAGTAGAAACCGCAGTACGTTTACGTCACTTACCAAGCGGGATAGTAATTGAGAATAGTGAAACTCGTTCTCAGCAAAAAAACAGAGAAAATGCATTACGACTATTAAAGTCTCAGTTATACGAAATTGAGCTACGCAAGCAACAAGAAGAAAAAGACAAATTAGAAGGTCAAAAGCGAAAAATTGAATGGGGTTCACAGATTAGAAATTATGTTTTACACCCATATAAGTTAGTAAAAGATTTACGTACGGGTTATGAAACCGGTAACGCACAAGGTGTTTTAGACGGAAACATATCAGAATTTATCAAGTCGTATTTGATGGAGTTCGGGGGAAAATAAAAAGAAAATGGTAATTTTTCGAGAAACTCAAAAAATTTGTTTAGCGAAATGTAATAAAAAAAATAAATCGGGGATTTCTCAAACATACTAATAATAAAAAAGCTTCACAATATTGTGAAGCTTTTTTAAAAAGATTGGCGGCGACCTACTCTCCCACTAGACGCAGTACCATCGGCGCTGATGAGCTTAACTTCCGAGTTCGGAAAGGGA
>JAFGVU010000151.1 GCA_016937855.1 Bacteroidales bacterium
AAGCGTGAGAGGTATGCAAATTACCCTGACTTTCACTGCGTTCAGTCAGGGTTAAAATAAATGAGTCCTTCAGACTCATAAAAAGTGTGAGTAAGCTTTTACCATTTGATAGTGAAAAGGAATTCTTACATCCAAATTAACTATTTTTCACTCAATTTATAGTTGTTGTGAACTCTAGCAACTCTTTGTCGTAACTGCATTTTGTATTCGTCCCAATTGGTTATAGATTTTCTTGCGACACCACTTTCAATTGCAGCCTTAGCAACGGCAACAGCCACAAATTCGATTACTCTGAGGTCTAATGGTTTTGGTATTATATATTCCGGTCCGAACTCAATTTTGTCTGTATTGTATGCTTTGCACACATAATCAGGAACAGCAAGGTGAGCCATTTCGGCAAGAGCCTTGGCAGCAGCGATTTTCATTTCTTCGTTTATAGATGTTGCATGTACATCGAGAGCACCTCTGAAAATAAACGGGAAACCAAGAACATTATTTACTTGATTTGGATAGTCGCTTCGTCCTGTGGCCATAATTACATCCGGTCTAGCATCCACGGCATCGTCATAAGTGATTTCGGGATTTGGATTTGCCATTGCAAAAACAATTGGATTTTTTGCCATTGTTTTAAGCATTTCTTTGCTAACAACATTTCCAACAGATACTCCGGCAAAAACATCAGCATCTTTAAGTGCATCAGCCAAAGTTTCGATATCTCGATTTGTTTCAAATTCTTTTTTATAGATATTATTCTTTGGATTTTCTGCTTTTACAACTCCTTTTGAGTCGCAAAGGACAATGTTCTCTTTTTTAACACCGAGGGAGTTAAATAGTCTGGCGCAACTTATTCCGGCAGCACCGGCGCCATTAAAAACGACTTTTACATCTTCGATTTTTTTGTTGGCTATTATCAGAGCATTTAATAATGCACCTCCTGAGATAATAGCTGTTCCATGTTGGTCGTCATGAAAAACCGGTATGTTCATTAGTTTTTTTAACTCTTCTTCAATTACGAAACACTCTGGCGCTTTTATATCTTCGAGATTTATTCCACCAAAAGTTGGTTCCATAGATTTTACGATATCGATTAGTTTTTGCGGATCTTTTTCGTTTATTTCGATATCAAAAACATCAACATCAGCAAATGCTTTAAAAAGCAGACCTTTGCCCTCCATCACAGGTTTAGAAGCTTCGGGGCCAATATCTCCAAGTCCGAGAACAGCTGTGCCGTTTGAAATTACAGCTACTAAATTTGATTTAGCTGTGTATTTGTAAACCAGGTCATTGTCTTTTTCAATTGCTAGACAAGGCTCTGCAACACCTGGCGTGTATGCGAGTGACAAATCTTTTTGTGATTGAAATGGTTTACTGATTACAACTTCTATTTTCCCTTTTCGCCCTTCGCCATGATAAGCAAGAGCCTCTTCTTTTGTGTATAGTGCCATTTATTCGTCTGTTTTGTTTATTTCGCTAAGGTCTTTAAAATCATCAAGATTTATTGCATTTTTTTCGAGTTGATATTGCTCGTTGCGGTTATTGTAAATGTCAACAGCTGTGTACAGCGCATTTCGTAAGGATTGACATGATGCAACATTCTCGCCTGTAATCTCGTAAGCTGTTCCATGTGCAGGAGATGTTCTTACAATAGGTAGCCCGGCTGTGAAGTTAACACCGTCGTCAAAAGCAATTACTTTAAATGGTGCAAGACCTTGATCGTGATACATTGCTAAAACAGCATCAAACTTTTTAAACTCGGATGCACCAAAAAAGCCATCTGCTGAGTATGGACCAAATGCCAAAATGCCACTTTCTTTAGCTTGCATTATTGCCGGTATTATAACCTCATTTTCTTCCATTCCTATTACGCCATTGTCGCCACAGTGAGGGTTTAAACTCAATACTGCAATTTTAGGTTTGCTTATCAGAAAATCGTTTTTTAATGATTCGTTGAGTATATTTATCTTGTTGATAATCAAATCTTTAGTGATTGTTGAAGAAACGTCTTTAATTGGAATATGTCCGGTTACAACTCCAATTTTGATAACTTCATTCATTAAAATCATTAAGTGCTCGTTGTTACTAAACTCTTTTGCCAAGTACTCTGTGTGTCCGGGGAAATTAAAACCCGCTGCTTGAATATTGTTTTTGTTTATTGGAGCAGTAACAAGAACATCTATTCTATTATTTTTCAAGTCGTCTGTAGCTTTTTCTAGTGCCTGATACGATGCTAATCCTGCCATCTCAGTAGATTTCCCAATTTCTACACGAATATCCTCCGAGTTGCAGTTTATAATACTTATTTGCTTGGATTTGGCTTCGTCAGCAGAATTAATAGTATTTGTAATAATGTTACTATTTAAGGCTTTTTTGTAATATGACAATACCTTTGGACTTCCATAAATAATCGGTGTAAAAGAATTTAGTAAACGCGGTTCACTAAAAGCTTTTATTATAATTTCGTATGATATTCCGTTGATATCTCCATGAGTAATTCCAACTTTTATTTTGCTCATAATATTTTTATTTTTCTATAAAGTTTTTTCTTTTAAAAAATCGAATAATAATCTAACGCCAACACCTGTGCCACCAATACCTCTATATGAATCGTGTTTTTCGGTAAAAGCGGGTCCGGCAATATCCAGATGTATCCAATTATAATCGGTAAAATGTTCGAGAAATTTTCCGGCAGTTATTGAACCAGCATATTTTCCTCCTATATTTTTTAAGTCGGCAACACTAGATTTTAACTGTTCTTTGTATTCATCCCAAAGTGGCAATTCGACAAGTTTTTCCCAAACCTCAAAGCCTTTTTGTTTAAGTATCTCGATTTCTTTTTTATCATTTCCCATAACTGCTGTTGCGTTTTCGCCAACTGCCACAACCGCTGCACCGGTTAAAGTAGCCAAGTCGATTACGAGTTTAGGATTGTATTTCTTGGCATAGGCAAGTGCATCTGCAAGAATAAGTCTTCCTTCTGCATCAGTATTTAATACTTCGACAGTGGTACCATCAAACATTGTTATAATATCTTCGGGGACATAAGCATCGTTACCCGGACGATTATCAGTTGCCGGAACAATACCAATCACGTTTATCGGTAGTTTTGCTTTTGCAACAGCTGCCATTAGTCCAACGACTGTTGCGCCACCTGATTTGTCACATTTCATAGTTTCGAGGTAGCCACTTGGTTTGAGATTAATTCCACCAGTGTCAAAAACTAAACCTTTGCCAACAAAAACATATGGTTTTTCATTAATTGCATTTTCGGGTTGCCATTTCATAATACTAAATGTCGGTGGATGCACACTGCCACGATTAACAGCCAACAGACCGCCCATTTTAAGGCTTTCGATTTTCTTTTTGTCGAGAATGTCGGTACTAAAACCACACTCTTTTCCAATTCTTTCAATTTCTTCGGATAGTTTTTTTGCAGTCATAAACGAAAGAGGCTCGTTTACAATATCTCTTGCAATATACACACCGTCAATCAATGCATTTAAGTATTCTATGCTTTTTGCATCAGGTTTATTACCTACTATTTTTATTTCATTAAGTGATGATTCCTTGTCTTTTCTGTCTTTAAAATATTTGTAAAAACCATATTTGCCCAACATCAAACCTTCGCAAACAGCAAAAGTGTACTTTTCATCACTAAGATTAATTATGTTTAAGCATTCGATTTTTATATCTCTAATTTCAGAGATTATTTTATTTCCCGATTGTCTGAATTCCTCTAATTGGGCAAATTCATCTTTTTCAGAGTTTAAAAGTAAGATGAATGATGATTTATAAAACGAGTTAATATGAATATACCTTAGTTTATTATCAATCATTTTTTCGGTATAATTTAACTCAGTTTTTGATAGTTGTATATCGTTGAGTTGTTTTTTATCAGTAATGATGTACACAACGCTTTCGTCAATAAGGTATTTGTCTGTTAGGTTTATCATATCATTAAAGTTTAATCAACATATTCTTTTCGTTCTACTATACTGTAATAATTATCATCATTACTAATGTAACCAAGGTCGTAACAAAAGTAATATATTTTACCGGTTTTTGTTTTGAAAATATTAGTGAGATAATCGAAATTAAATCCTGCAGTTAACAGTTTTTCTTTGCTCACCTTGCGGCTGTTATTTTCGTACAATTCGCTAAGTATTCGTCGATTATTTTTTAATATTCGATTAATCTGACGGGTAAAATTGTTTGTGTTTTG
>JAFGVU010000152.1 GCA_016937855.1 Bacteroidales bacterium
AGACTGTCTTCAGGGTACAATATCTTTGTAATTACACCGTCAACCGGCGAGGGTATCTCCGAATCCACCTTATCGGTGGCCACTTCAAACAAGACATCGTCTTCTTCAATGGTATCTCCCTCTTTTACAAACCATTTAGTGATCGTTCCTTCCTGTATACTCTCACCTAACTTGGGCATAACAACGTTAAAACTTGCCATAATTACGATTCTTTAATTCTATTTTTGCTATTTGCAGTTACAATAACGTTCCAAAAATTGAAATGTTCACATTGCAATTTTATTCGTTGCAAAAATAAAGTTAAATGATTATTTAAGGCAAAGCAAGCCGTTAAAAAACACTAAATAGTATTTATCTGTCATAGATTCTATCTAAGAGTTGAAGAAAACTCCCGAAGAAATAATTAAATAAAATGTAAAAAATAGATTTTACACATGTAGCACACCAATTAAATCATTAGCCGACTGCATGTTATGCCTATCAAGATACTCATCTAACCCCTTAACAATCTTCAGCGCAATCATCGGGTCTTTAAAAATGGCGGTCCCCACCTGAACAATACTTGCACCTGCCAGCATAAATTCAATTGCATCTGTAGCATTCATAATTCCCCCAATTCCTACCACAGGAATTTTGACCGCATTTGCCACCTGCCAAACCATGCGTAAAGCAATGGGTTTAATTGCCGGACCGGACAATCCGCCAGTTATTGTAGATAATCTTGGAACTCGTTTTTCGGCATCGATCGCCATTCCGAGAAAGGTATTTACCAACGAAACCGCGTCTGCTCCTTGTTTTTCCACTGCCCTCGCGATTTCCGAAATATCTGTTACATTGGGAGAAAGCTTTACAATTAAGGTTTTGTGGTACACTTTTCTAACTTCGCGGGTTACCATCTCGGCTCCCGGGCAAGTTACACCGAACGCCATTCCTCCTTCTTTAACATTCGGGCATGAGATATTCAGTTCGATGGCATTTATCTTTTCGAGCTCATTGACTTTTTCAGCCAGTTCGATATAATCCTCCACTGTCGATCCGTTTATATTCATGATCAACTGCGTATTGTAATCTTTAATTTCAGGGTAAATATTCTCGATAAAATAATCAACTCCCTTGTTTTGCAGGCCCACTGCATTTAACATACCCGCTGCGGTTTCTGCCATACGCGGATACTCGTTGCCATCTCTGTTTTTTAGCGTACTTCCTTTTAAAAAGAATCCGCCGAGCAAAGCGGGATCGAAAAATTCGGCCATTTCGCGGGCAAAACCGCAGGTTCCCGATGCTAATGTAATCGGATTTTTAAATTCCAAATTGTGCAAACGAACTTTTAAATCTGCCATTTTAATTCATTTATATTGAACACCGGTCCATCGGTACAAACACATAAATTACCCTTTACGGTGGGTTCGATACAACACAGACACACTCCAAAACCACAAGCCATCAGGTTTTCGAGCGAGACTTCACAAAACACTCCTGCCAATTTTGCCTGTTTGGCAACTGCTTTCATCATTCCATCCGGACCACAGGCATAAACTTTATCATAAGTTTTCAGTTTTTCGGTAAATACCGAATGTTGTGTTACGAAACCCATTTCTCCCAACGAACCATCTTCTGAAGAATAATGTAGTGTGGCAAATTGTGAATATTGCTGAACATCAATGTGATCGGCTTGTGTTCTGGCACCCAGAATAATATCGACTTGTTCTTTGGGTAAACCCGATTCCTTGGCTAAAAACAACATGGGTGCTACACCACTACCTCCCCCGACTAGTAAAATCTTGTCGGATACAAAAGGTTTAGTGAAGCTCTTTCCCAAAGGATATACCAAACTTAACGTATCACCTACTCTTATATTGGTAAGTTTTTTAGAACCTTTTCCAAGAATCTTTACGATCATCGAAAGTGTGTTCAATTTATAGTCTACTTCAAATATTGAAAATGGCCGACGCAAAAAAACTTCTTGAGAATTTTTGATTTCTACGTTAACAAACTGACCAGGAAGTATTCCTGGCAACCTCGAATCTGTTTGTATTTTAATCAGGAAATTAGTTGCATTCAGTGCAGTATTCTGAATAACGGTGAAATCGGCAACAAACTTTTTAGGCATGTGTCAAAATTTGGAGACAAAGATAACTGAAATAGATTTTTTAATTGTTACGAACTCAAAAAAAAGACCGCATATAAACGGTCTTTTAATTATGAAATTTATGCGTGATAAAAAATAAAGGGTCAACTTACATGGCATCTCTGCCTCAACACAAACAACATGGTCTTTTTTTGACCAGAAAGGCCACTATTTCTAGTGGCCCAAGCGACTTCTGGATTTATCTACTTAAAAAATTGGGTTTGTAAAAATTCTCATCTTTATTCAGTTTATCTTTGTAACTGATTTATGAAACAAATGTAATTACTTCTTTTTACATATGCAAACAATCCGTGAATTATTTTGTAAATAAAATTCACTTTAGTGAATTTTATTCAATCATAGATTGATTGTCAGTATTTTACGGAAGTAACTGCTTTGATTAGGCCATCTTCTGAATCAAACTTTTGTCATGTAAGTTCATTTAATAATTTAAAGAACAGCTTAAGGCACTATAATACAGTATATTGCTAATAAAAACAGGAAGATCAGCTAACTGACTGATCTTCCTGTTTACTGAGTGTCCAACTTGAATACTCCTTTCATTTAATCGACAATACATTTATCTACAACAACATTTTACAAATATACGTGTTAGTATTTACAAAAGCAACTAATTTAATTCTTTTATGTAATCAATAAAAAATAAGGATTATGTAGTTCAGTCTGTACCTACTTTCTGTTCCGATTGAAATAACTGCTAAACGAACCGTCTTTGTGAAACAGAACAACTCTTTCAATGGTGTCATCCCAGCTATTTATTCTTTCCTGTTCAATTCTGGAATGTCTTTCCGGTTTTATTTCTTCCCGATTTTCGTTTGTTGCTTTTTCAATATCAGGAATATTATTGTTTTCAGGAACATTCTTTTTACTATCAATATCAGCAAGGTTAGTTGAGTCCAACATTGATCCTTCTCCCGTCAATAACCATCGTGCATTTAAATCAGGAAATACATGCAACATCTTTTCGATGAGAGCTGCACTGGGTTTGTTTCTACCGTTGAGAATATGAGATATATTAGAGCGCTGAACTTCCAAAATAGTGGCAAGTTCACCGGCATTAATACTTTTTATGTCCATATACTCCTGTATTCTCTCTTTCATTTTCTTGTTTGTTAATATACAATTTTAAAAGAACCAATTAAATTGTATAATAAAACACGAACAAACCTACATACACTACAAATGTAACAATATATTTCAAATTTCACTATACTCCAGTACAAATTATTTTGGTCATATCCAGTCATTCTATATATTAATAAGTTATATGTCACATCAAATAAATAGCATAATGCATTGATTTAGAAATATATAAATTCAAAATAATTAAAACTTTACTCGTTGTTTTACAAATATCGTATCTATTCTTATAAATAAGTTTATATGATTAGTGTATACGGCTGAATATATGAATTTTAAATAAATCTATATACATTTATAATATAGATTTATTCCAATTTACAATTAAATTTTTAGTGTTGTGAATGTAAAAATAACGACGTAGATATGTCAATGGTTAGTAAATTTACATTTTAGTTATGTAATTAGTTGTATACAAAAATAGAGTTACATGTGAAATTAACTTTTGAGATATTATTAAAATGAATTTACGTATGTAATATATCTTGAGATTTATTCTATTACATACGTAACTATTTATTTCTTTTTTATACTTTCCTGCTGATTTTCTCCATATTTATTATTTAATCAATTTTATCTCTTTCTGAACTGAAATAGCGGCACATAATCAAGTAAATTTCCCGATAGAAATCGATTAGGCCATTCTCAAGCACTTAAAATCAGCGATATGATAACTTATTTGTCAGAATTGCAACATGTTAAGAATAATAACCAAGTATAAAAAGTAAACATCAAATAAATTTAGTGATGATATCATTAAATAATTTTACACTATTGAATTTAAAGTGAGTTGAAATTGACAGAAATTAGAAAGTCAAAGGAATAACGCTGTATTTCGGGCAAAAAGGTAGCACGCACCCCTAGCTGAAC
>JAFGVU010000153.1 GCA_016937855.1 Bacteroidales bacterium
ATTAAGTATTAGGAGTTTAGTTTGAAACGAACTAATGCTTTAGTTGTTAAGAACCCTCGTTTATCGGGGGGTTTAACCCTCGATTTTTAAATGTAAACTATTTAAAAGACTAAGGTTTTAATTCAATTGCTTAATCGGGGTTGAAATAAAATCAGACTTTCAGCCTGATTTGTATTATTGATAAACGATCAGTTAATGAGCGAATCCGATAGCCATCGGATCACGTTTCATAAGGGTTTGGGATAGTAGTTTCTCGTGTCCTTAAAACTAACCTAACAATAACAGAACAAAATGAAGGTGCAGAGCACCGAAACATTATTAACCTAACAATAACAGGACAAAATCAAGGTGCAGAGCACCGAAATATTATTAACCTAACAATAACAGAACAAAATGAAGGTGCAGCGCACCGAAACATTATTAACCATAAACTATTTAGATAATATGACTTAGGTTAATATCCTAATGCGTAATCAGGATTTAAGAAATTTGCTTCAGAAAACACAAAATTAAGCGTTTGAAATTATTACTGCAAATTTGTTCAAGAAATAAAATTGTGTTGCGATTATTTATGAGTTTGGTTTTCAATCGACCTGAACAACTAAGAATTTAATTTTTGCATTCTCATATTCTAGTGCATAATTATGAAAAAAACGAATATTTCTAATAAAAAATCTATCGAAAGAGTCCTTACTTATATAGTATAAAATTATATAATCATAATCGTGTAAATTAAGCACTAATTGCAGATTGTCGCAAACCTCAAATTTCGAAAGCATTGTTTCCATTGAGCACAAAACAATTGTATCGCAAAAACTATCAAAGCAACGATAAATTGTATCATTCACGACTCGTTTAACACCATGATTCTCCTCTATAAAACTAATTACATTCGACTTATCGGACGAAAAACAACCAAAATAATATACTGAATCAGGCTCGCTAGTTTTATAAACAAACCCTCGGGGAAACAAGTCCACATTCTCGTTCAAACAAACGGCATTATAATTCTTTAACCTTTTAACAATTTGTGCATCTAAGGCAAAAGATACCCCAAATAGAAAAAGCACGAAGGCTGAAATAATTAAATTTTTTATAGATTTACACATGATTCATTGCAACAACAGGATCAAGTTTTGCAGCTTTTTGAGCCGGAGCATATCCACTAACGATACCAATTATCACTGATATTAGAGTCCCTGATATTATATTTTGAAAACTAAGTGCGAAATTAAGCGGAGTTAAACCCGAGACCATAATCGTAAGTAACCAAACAAGAACTAGCCCTACAATACCACCTACTAAACTAAGCACAACGGCTTCGGTTAAAAATTGTGTTAAAATAAGATACGATTTCGCTCCTATTGCCTTTTGAATCCCAATTTGGCGCGTGCGTTCCTTTACAGAAACAAACATAATATTGGCGATTCCAAAGCCCCCAACAAGAATTGCAAAACCACCAATAATCCAACCGGCGATATCAATAATTCCAAAAATATTATCCAATCCTTTTGATATCATACTAGCCTGATTTAAGGCAAAATTATCTTCTTCAACCGGTTTTAGTCTTCTTACTGTTCGCATGATTATGGTAAGTTCATCAATAAGTTGGTCAACAGGGACATTATCTTTAGCCGAAACAGTAATAAATGGATTTAATTGATCGGATTCTACATCAAAAACAGTTTTACCAAAATTAACAGGAGCTAAAACCATCATATCCATACTATTGTTGAACATATCTTGACCTTCTTTTGCAAAAACGCCAACAACATTAAGTTTATTCCCATTTATTTTTATTGTTTTATCGATAGGGTCGCCTCCCTGATATAACTCTTCGGCAACCATTGCTCCGATAATTGCAACATTTCTCCCAATATGAGATTCTTGTTCACTAAAATATCTCCCCTTACTGATATCGAATTCTCTAATATTGCCATAATCATGCGATGCGAACATTATCCCAACATTTTCGAGAGCTTTATCATTAAACTCTACTGTTTTCATTGTAGAAGCAACAAAAGCGACATCGTTCGCATACATAGAACGTTGTTTAACGATTTCGGCTTCTTCGAGAGTTGGAAGAGGTCTCTGTATATACTTCCACCATGGATAATCAGCCCCAAAAGTCCATGGCCATTTTTGGATATAAATTGTATTATTTCCCAACGAGCTAACATTATCTCTAATGGTGCGTTCGAGCGAATCGATTGTTGTCATTACGCTAATTATTGAAAAAATACCAATTGTAACACCTAATAATGACAAAAACGTTCTAAGCTTATTATTAATAAGTGAAGAAAAAGCAAATTTTATACTATCGCTGATAAGTCGTAAAAATACCACAGGCTAAAAGTTTAAACAAAGATAAAATAAAATATAGGTAATTTTTCGAGAAACTCAAAAAATTTACTTAAAAAAATGCAGGTTCAAGATTTCATTTCATAAGAAAATGTTAATACCAAATTCTGCGAATATCGACCGAATTCTGATTTGATTGTGCCAAAATCTGATTTAACCTCCTAAGACCTGAAATGCGTTCGTACTTTTACAATATAAAACAATTAAAAACTAAAAACCATGAAAAACATTTACGAAAAATCGGCTATCGTTTCTGTTAACAGAATTAACACAAAAGCAATAATCACTTCAATGGGATTATTAGTTTTTGCTTTCATAGTATTAACTTCGGCAAGTGTACATGCAACTAATGTGAATGTAGGTACCATTAGTTCAAACACAAGTTGGTCTGGGACAACATCATCCAACAGTTGTAGCACAAGACCATCGCGAGACATGCAATATCAGTTTGTTGCAGGCGTATCAGGCACATACACTTTCAGCACTTGTGGCGGAGCGTCGTGGGATACTTATATGTATTTATCCACAGGAAGTTGTAATAGCGGGTACATAACATCTAATGATGATTATTGCGGTCTGCAAACAACTATTTCCGCAACACTTACTGCCGGAAGCACCTATTATGTTTTAATAGAAGGATATTCAACATCTTCTTATGGATCCTATACAATATCGGTAACAGTTCCTAACGCTAATGAAATGATTGTTCCTTCAACAGGCAGCAACAGCTATACCGTTTGTTCAGGAACACTTTATGACGGATCGGGATCGGCAGGTGTTTACGGAAATGGTTGGAATGGCTACACAGTTCTTTATCCCTCAACATCCGGAGCGATGTTGCAAATTTCGGGAACAACAAGCGGTGAATCATGTTGCGATTATATTTATATTTACGATGGCACAAGCACTTCGGCAACTCTCTTAGGAACTTATGTTGCAAATTATGGAACTATACCAACTTTAACAGCAACAAACTCACAAGGAGCTTTAACTGTTAGATTCACTTCTGATGGTAGTGTAACAGGTGCAGGATTTAGCTTAAATATCGATTGTTATATTGCCGACCCTATAACTCCAGCTACACCAACTTCAAATTCACCGGCTTGTAGTAATGTAACCATAAGCAGAACTGGAAGTGCACCATCTGGAGAAATTTGGTACTGGCAAACAACTGCAACAGGTACCAGCACATCAAATTCAAGTACAACTTACACAGTTAGCAATACAGGTACATATTATATTCGCTCGCGCAGAACATCAGATGGAGCATGGAGTTCAGCTGCATCAATTAGTGTTGTCGTTGATCAAATGCCAACAGCAGTAAATGCTGGACCAAATGTTCAAATTTGTGAATCCTCTTCAACTCAGTTAAGTGGTTCGGCAAACGGAACATCAGTTACTTATTCTTGGTCTCCTTCTTCAGCCTTGTCTAATGCAAACATATATAATCCAAGCGCAAGTCCATCGTCAACCACAACCTACACAATGACAGCAAGCTCTGGAACATGCCAAGCAACCGACCAAGTAACAGTAACAGTAAATCCATTAGTTACAGTTGCCGTTTCGATAAGTTCCGACGAATTAACAAATACCATCTGCGCAGGCAATGAAATGAATTTTACCGCAACCCCAACCAATGGCGAAAACGAAGAATATCAATGGAGATTAAACGGTAATGATGTAGGAACAAATTCTAATACTTACACTGCTACAAACCTAGTTTCCGGAGATCAGATCTCGGTTATCATGTCATCCGACATAAGTTGTGCTGTTTCAAATCAGGCAACATCAAATACCGTAAGTGTAACAGTTCAAACTCCCGATATTCCATATTTGAGCGATGGTGACTATATTTGGACTGGAGCAAGCAGTAATGACTGGTCAAACTCTGCCAACTGGATTGTTTTTGACGGAACAACATACGG
The DNA here is from genome assembly GCA_016937855.1 of Bacteroidales bacterium. Classification (GTDB taxonomy): domain Bacteria; phylum Bacteroidota; class Bacteroidia; order Bacteroidales; family ML635J-15; genus Bact-19. The sequence continues at coordinate 4,287 of JAFGVU010000153.1, forward strand.
ACAAGCCCTATCTGCTCCTGGTGATGATAATAATGTTTTCTTTAAGTCATTCTATTCATGTGTAAGCAATGATGCTTATACTCCAGCGTTATCAGAAATTACCTGTAATGATATTTGCATCGAAACAGGTCTTAGCCTCGGAAACATATCTGTATTAAATGTCAAAGGAGATTGGAAAAATTCGGGAAGTTTTGCTTCAGGAAATGGTGTAGTAAAATTTGTAGGAAACAGCAAGCAAACTATCATACCAGGCCCAAGCGAATTTAACAACATTGTTTTCAACAACAGCTCTATTGGTTATGATAATATCGAAGTGCAACAACCTATGATTATAAATGGCAATGCAGAATTCACTGATGGAATTATAAATTTTTCTGGAACGGGCTCTCTAACTTTTGGAGATAATTCGAGTGCAACCGTATCTTCAAATAATAGCTTTGTTAACGGAAGTATTGTAAAAACAGGAAATTCACAATTTGTTTGCCCAACTGGTGACGTAAACTTAAGAGATTTAGATGGTAACGGGTTAGTTGAATATGCTGTTCTAGGAGCAATAATGGTTAATCCTTCGGAATATGCAACTGTTTCTGCCGAATACTTTTTTAGCAATGAAAACGGAATGCCAGATTGGTGGGAACACGGGGGAAATATGGATGAATCTATTCACCACGTTAGTGATCGTGAACATTGGGTAGTTAATTCAGATGTAAATCTTAATAATATTGCTCTATATTGGTACGACAACGGACATAACAACGGAGAAATCTGTATTCACGGATTTGACAACGGAAATCCTGCTGACTTTGTACCAGAGGATTTAGCTGTGGCATTTTGGTCGGGAACTTTATGGAGAAATGCTGGTGGAATGTTTTCAGGCAATCACGATGCAGGAAGCATTAGCTCTGAGCTAACAATTCCTTTTGGATTCAAAGCCCCTACTTACGTAACATTCGCATCTAAAAATAATTTAAACACTCTTCCAGTTGAACTAACAAATTTTGAAGCCAGTTGTGTAGAAGGAACAACTACAATTAACTGGGAAACTGCTGCAGAAATCAACAATAGCCATTTTCTTGTACAGGTTTCGGAAGATATGGAATATTTCGCAACAATTGAAACAGTTTACGGCGCAGGTAACTCTGCTGTAGTAAACAACTATACTACTGACTATACTTCAAACATAAGCGAAGCATACTACAGACTCATTCAGGTTGATTATGACGGAACACAAAAAATATATCCTCCAGTATTTGTAAGCTGCACAGAAGCTGAGAAGACTGCTGGTGTGAATGTTTATCCTAATCCTTTCAACACAGACATTACAATAGCAATTGAAAACTTTAATTCAGACAACGCTATTGTTCAGATAATTGATAATACCGGCAAGATAGTTTTTGAAACAAAACTCGCTATCGACGGTCTTTATTCCGAACAAGTTGTGTATCCTCAAAACTTAAAAGCAGGTGTTTATACAATGAGATTAACCGGCAACGATAATGTTATAAACCAGCAAATTGTAAAGCAATAACTAATCATTAAAAATTAAGGTTATGAATTCTTTAAGCAAGTCAATATCGGAAATATTTAATGGGAGAAAAATAGAATCAAAATACTTTTCGGAAAACTATTTATTGAATAAAAATACTGGGACAAAAAAATATTATGAAGACTTGATTAAAGAATATAACCTTACGCCGGAATACCGAACCGAAAATCAAATTAACAAACTCAATATTTTTAGTCTTAATCAGAGCCTAAGAGATGTTTTAAAGTTAATAAATAATGAATTTTTCGTAATTCATAAAACTACAGAAAAAATAAAAATTCTAAAGTTCATACATAATAATAAAAATGTCAGTCATAACTATGAGTTACATTTTGTTCAAAATAAAATGTTTCTAATTTCATTATGTATTTCAACAAAAGACACTATTGGGGCAACCGATTTCAACAATCAAGCAGTACTGTCATTTCATGGCATCGACTTATTAAGACAATCTTGTTGTTTATCGGATAAAAGCAATAACATCATAATGACAGAGAACAAGCTGCTGCAAAAAATTTATTTATTTAACAAGGCTGACATTCTGAATTTAGTTCGAGAAGTGTGAGAAAATCACCATTACAAAATATTTAGATAAGAGCTTTTAAACTATACGTGTAGCATTTTATAGAAAGAAAGCTGACAGTAAATCTCATCTAAATTAAGAGGTCAGCCTCAACACTCCAGCCATCTGTCATCCGTTTTTTTTAAACAATAAAATTTACCAAATTCTGCGAATATCGACCGAATTCTGATTTGATTGTGCCGAAATCTGATTTACAGACTAAAAATGGCTAAACTCATCGTAATTTTACCATAGTTAAAGAAGGAGACTTAAAAATAATTAAAATTATTTTGAGGATAGAGCAAGAAAACAGACAAAAAAATTAGAATATGAAAAAAGGTTTACTAATAATTGTCACACTTTTAGGCACACTATTCATGTTAAACAAGGAATCAAATGCATGCACGCATACAATAAGTTTGTACGATTCTTATGGAGATGGCTGGCATAGTAATAATTTTGTAACCGTTAGAGTAAATGGTACTGCTGTTTTAACAAATATCACTTTAGCTTCTGGCAGTGGACCTTCACATCACACATTTAATGCAAATGCGGGTGATGCAATTCAAGTAACTTATACTTCCGGAAGTTGGGCTAATGAGTGTTATTATGACATTACTGATGGTGGAGGATTATATATTGTAAATGATTATTATCCAAATACTTCAGGCACATTTAATGGTTCTGGTGCTTGCCCTGTTGTTTGTCCAACATGTCCCGCATATTCGTATGGTATTTTTTCTCCAACTTCGACATGGCAAACCAACTCACAGAGTTTCACAAATTCAGAATGCCGGATTTATGCATTTAGCGTAGTTGCCGGACTAGAGTATTATTTTAAAACAGGTTGTGGAGATGGAGCAACTGCAAGTTTTGACACTTATTTAGAACTATATGATGGCAGCTGTAATTTAGTTGCATCGAACGATGATGGTTGCGAGTCATTAAGATCATCAATCGCATATACTCCGACCAATTCTGGGACCTATTATTTACGTGTAAGAGGTTTCGGTGGTGCCGGAGGAAGCTATACTTTAGCATACAGTCGATCACTACTACCAGGCGAAAACTGCACCAATGCTCAAGATTTGGCAAGCTTAACTAGTCCCTATTCTGCAACAACATCGAATTATGAAAATGATTTTACTTTTTGTTCTATGGGATCTAGCAACGATAGAATTTTTTACTGCGATTTACCTGCTGGATACTCAATAGAAATGTGGCAATCGTGGAATAATTATGATTCAAGACACACTATGAGATATGGTGGCGCTTGTCCAGGAACAACAGAGATAGGTTGTATTGATGATAGTGACTATACTCCAATTAGTTGGACAAATACTACCGGAAGCACTCAAAGAGTATATTGGATAAATGCTGGCTTTTCAAGTGGTTCTGGAGATTTTACATTAAATTGGACTATTAGTATCCCTGAGATGATTGTTCCAACAACAGGCAACAACTCATATACCGTTTGCTCCGGCAATTTATACGATGCAGGCGGCTCTACCGGGAATTATAATAATAATTGGGATGGTTACACTGTACTTTACCCTGATGTTTCGGGAAATAATATTCAGGTTGCAGGAACAACTTTGGGTGAAAACTGCTGCGACTACCTATATATCTATAATGGTGTTGGCACAGCCGGAACATTGTTATGGTCGGGCATTGCAAACTCAGGTGCGATACCAAGTATCACTTCAACTGATGCAACAGGAGCTTTGACTATAAGATTTGACTCAGATGGTTCGATTACCGGTGCCGGCTTTGATTTAAGTATAAATTGCGTTCCACCACCTATTACTTATACTTGCTCAGGCACTTTTACTGATTCGGGAGGTGCATCAGGAAATTACGGTGATAATGAGAATCAAATATGGACTTTTTGTCCTGATGTTGCCGGGCATTCAATAAGTATGGATTTTACATTCTTCGAAATGGAAATTGGTATAGATGAGCTAGCGGTATATGATGGAACTTCAACCTCTGATCCTAATATAGGGGCGTATCACGGCGCACTCCCTCTTTTGGGAACAGTAAATGCGACACCTTCTAATCCAAGTGGTTGTTTAACTTTCAGATTTACTTCCGATGCAACTGATAATTATGGCGGATGGGAAGCTGATATAAGCTGTGCATTTCCTTGTCAATCTATCGAAGTTGATACATATTCAACAAATCCTACCTATACAAATGTTGGAGGAATTAATTATGTTGATGTTTGCCAAGGTGAACAGATTAGCTTCTCTGCTACCGGACTATATGCAGAAAATGGAACATATTATGCGCAAAGCGATGCCACAAGTACATTTACTTGGTATTTTGGTGATGGAACCACTGCAATTGGAAATCCGGCAAATCACACATATTCTAGTGGAGGTGCATACGATGTTTCTGTAGTAATAACTGATAACAACAATTGTTTTAGCTCAAATGCAATTCCACTTAGAGTCAGAATGTCAACAACACCAGATTTTTCAGGCACAAGCATAAATCCAAGTAGTTTATGCGTAGGAGAAGAACTCACTTTAAGTGGCTCTCACACAATGACTTACACGGAGGCTCCCCCGGGTGGAGTTATATCACATACAACCGAATTACCTGATGGTACAGGAGTTTCATATTATACAACAAATTTCATTACACTTTTTGCACCAGGGCAAACAGTTACATCAATAAATGATATTATTTCAGTTGAGGCTAATATGGAGCACTCATATCTTGGCGATATAGATATATTACTACAATGTCCAAATGGACAATCAGTTCTTCTTAATCAGCAAACAGGTTCAAATGAGCAAATTTTGGGCGAGCCAATTGCCACGGACTTACCAATAGACTCTTCAAATCCTGCCGGACAAGGTAACGGTTACGATTACATGTGGAGTCCAACCTCTACCAATGGTTATATGACTGACCCTGCAAACTGGACAACTATCTCTCCATATACCGACCCTCTTGGAAACGTTTCTCCATCTGTTGACCAAGTGATTCCACAAGATTATCAAGCTTTTGGAAACTGGAGCAATCTAATTGGATGTCCATTAAATGGATTATGGAAAATTAGAATTACCGACTATTATGCAAATGACAATGGATATATTTTTAGCTGGGGAATAAATTTTGACCCAAGCTTAATATCAACTTGGGGGTTCACTCCAACCTTAGCTTCAGAATCATGGACAGGGAATAATGTAACAATCTCATCAAATCCCGGAACTGCCTTTCCAAACACCGATGGTTCATTATCCTACACTTACAATATGACCGACAATTTTGGTTGCCTTTACACTGAAAATCAAACTGCAACTGTCAATCCTCTTCCAACGGCATCTGCAAGTAATACCGGACCTTACTGTGTTGGCGACGACATCGAACTAAACTCTTCGGGAGGAGATAGTTATAACTGGAGCGGCCCATCTTCTTTCTCATCATCAGCACAAAATCCTGTTAGAGTTAATTCTGATTTAACTATGGCTGGAAATTATTCAGTAACAGTAACAAATTCATTTAGCTGTACAGCGTCGTTAAGCACAAATGTTATAGTCAATCCAATACCATCTATACTAACAACAACACCTGATGAGCGTTGTGGTACAGGAACCTTAGATTTAGCTGCTACTGCAGATTTGGGGACTATAAATTGGTATAATGTTTCCTCAGGTGGATTCTCACAAGGTGCCGGAAATTCATTTACGACCGGTTCGATAAGCACTACAACAACATATTATGCAGATGCAACTGCATCAGGATGTACTTCATCCTCAAGAACCCCTGTAATTGCAACCATTTATGACTCTCCAAGCTGGGGAGCAACAACACCTTCTAATGGAGATCAGATTTGCATACTTGATGGAGTTTATCTCGAAGCCTCTGTTAACGATGGTGACCCTGCCTCCTCAATTACATGGAGACGCAAACTAAACTCTGGTGCAATTTGGACAAATGGACTTGCAAATTTATCTACCGATTACCCAATAGCAGAGATTTATGACTATCAACCTATTTACAACTCTACAATTACCGGATGTGCGCTTGCCTCACCATCTGCTCTAACTGTTGAAGTTTATGACAATGGCGATTGGATTGGTTCTGTATCAAATGATTGGCACAATGTCGCAAATTGGTGTGGTGCAATTCCAGGCCCCGGTTCAAGCGTAACAATCCCTGCAACTGCAACAAACGACCCTGTTATTTCCGCAGGTACTGCAAATGTTTGTGATATAACCATAAATCCGGGTGCAAATCTTGAACTATCAAACGACCAAGTACTTAACGTCTATTGCGATTTCACAAATAATGGTACTTTTGTTGGTGGATTATCAAACGAACAAGTAAATATTTATGGAACGCCATCAAACTTATTGTCTGGAAACGATATATTCAACAATTTAACAGTTACCCCTGGTGCAAGTCTGGAAATAAACGATGATTTATTTATTCGCAAAAACTTTACAAATAATGGAAGTTTCGATCACAACCATCATGAAATTTCTTTCATTGGAAACATTCCACAACAAATTAACAGCGGATCGGGTACATTTGGTGATATTACTATAAATAACACTGCTGGAACATCAGCAGACATTATTCTCATCGATGATTTAACAATTACCGACCATCTAACATTAAACAATGGTATAGTTAACACTAATTCAAACTCAATTATTTTTACATCTTCTGCAGGTTCTGCAACAGGAAACTCAGGCAGCTTCGTCAATGGTCGAATTACACGTACAGGAAGTACGCCATTTGTCTTTCCAACCGGTAATATTAACAATCGCGATCTTGATGGTGATGCCATAAACGAAGATTATGTAATCTGGGCACCTATCGGTATTGAGCCATCTGCTAATGCAACAGTTAGCGTAGAGTATGCTTTTGACAACACATCTATGCCTGATTGGTGGGAACACGGAGGTAATATGGATGCAACTTTACACCATGTTAGCGATAGAGAATATTGGATTGTGGACTCCGATCAGGAATTAACAACTGTTACATTGTATTGGAACGACAACGCTCATGCTTTAGGTGACATTTGTCCTCATGGTTTTGATATTGGAAATCCTGCTGACTTTGTCCCAACTGATATGTCGGTTGCTTATTGGAGTGGCTCGATGTGGACCGACGTTGATTACAATAGTGGCTCGAGCGTTATCAATCACGATCAGGGTTACTTAACAAGCCGTTTTGCTGTACCATTTGGCACAAAAGCGCCAAAGTATATTACTTTTGGATCAAAAAATAATTTAAACCCACTGCCTGTTGATTTAATTAGTTTTGATGCAGAATGTCAGGATTATCAAATCGAATTCAATTGGACTACTGCATCCGAAACAAATAACGACTATTTTGTTATTGAAATGTCGAAAGATATGATAAATTTTGAGCA
>JAFGVU010000154.1 GCA_016937855.1 Bacteroidales bacterium
ATTAAGTATTAGGAGTTTAGTTTGAAACGAACTAATGCTTTAGTTGTTAAGAACCCTCGTTTATCGGGGGGTTTAACCCTCGATTTTAAATGTAAACTATTTAAAAGACTAAGGTTTTAATTCAATTGCTTAATCGGGGTCGAAATAAAATCAGACTTTCAGCCTGATTGGTCTTGTTGCTTAATATACTGTAAAAGTTGAACAGAAATTGTCAGGCTGAAAGCCTGATTTACTTCAACCAGATGCAGCGCATCTGGTTGATAAGGCAACATACCACTTGAGCGCTGTAAGTGCGGCTTTAAACTTTATGTTATAAAAACCACAAAACCGGTTTACCCACGAATAAGCATACTAAAAATTGTGCAATAGCAAAGAATCTATATTGAGTAATCGGGGTTAAAGCGCAATCTCCAAAACCGGTTGAAGCGCGAATCCGATAGCTATCGGATCGCGTTCCATAAGGTTTTGGGTCAGGAAAGATTTTGTTTTTTAATTTAATCTTAACATTTGTTTTTATTTACAACGGTAAATTGGTGAGAGTTTATAAGTAGCGCCTAAAGAAAAATTTCAATTAAGGACTATTCAAAAAGATTAAATAGTCCTTATGTTTATAAAATAAATTCATTAAAATATTGTTTTATAAGTGTGTCATCATTAATGATTTTGTAAATTTGTCGCATTGAAAATAAATTTAAATAAAAACGCCACATGAAAAAATTTCATTTTTTAATAATTATTGCCTCGATATTGCTATTTTATTCATGTAATAATTCTTCATATCAAAAAACACCAATGGCTCATGGTAATCCGGGTGATATTGTATTGGTAATGAGTAATGAGAGCTGGAACTCTGAACCTGGAGATACGATGAAGGCAATTTTTCATGATTATTGTCCCGGAATACCTCTTGAAGAACATTGGTTTGACATACATCAGATACCAAAGGACAAATTCATTGAGCAAAACCTTTATCACCGAAATATTATATATCAGGAAATAAATCCAGATTTAAAAGAAGCAAAGCTTACAATTATTAAAGATAAATATGCACAAAATCAAGTTTTTGTAAATATTGCAGCACCAAACCAGGCCGAATTTGTAAAAGAAGTTAGCAAATATCGCAAAAGCTTAATTCAACTATTTCTTGACGCTGACAGAGACAGGTGGATAGCTATGTTATCTAAAAACATAAACAAAACGGTTTCGGATAAAATTATGGATAAATATCATATTTCAATTAAAATCCCTGTTAATTATTACCTCGATGTGTACGAAGACAATTTTGCTTGGATTTCTCACGAATCAAGACAATATTCAATGTCATTTTTTATTTACACTTATCCTCTTACAGACAGCACTGAATTTACAACAAAATACTTGATATCAGAACGTAACAAGATATTAAAAGTGAATGTGCCGGGAGAACGCCCCGGATCATATATGACAACAGAAGTAAAATACGACTATCCATATTTGGAAAAAATTACTCACAATGGTATCGAAACAGCTATAATGAGAGGGTTGTGGAAAATGCATAAAGATTTTATGGGGGGGCCATTTGTTAGTTATACTAAAATAGATAAACCTAGACAAAGAGTTGTTTGCGTCGAGGCGTATGTGTATTATCCAAATGAGGAAACACGCGATAAAATTCGCCAACTCGAAGGCGTTATTTATACATACGATCTTGTCAAGTAAATAATTTATTATTCACACTTATTATTTTGTCAATAAAAAGTTTGTATGTTAATTTGAATTATGCCTAATTATTTAATACTTTTGTAAAAAAAAGAAAATGAATCTTAACAAAGTAATGCTAATTGGCCGTTTAGGCAAGAAACCTGAAGTTAATTATATTAAACCTGATGTTCCTGTTGCTAGATTCTCTATAGCTACTAGCGAAACATACAAAAGTAAAGAAGGCGATAAGCGAGAAGTAACAGAATGGCACAATATTACTGCGTGGAGGTTTACTGCAAAATTTTGCGAAAATTTCCTCGACAAAGGAATGCTCGTTTATATCGAAGGAAAACTTCAAACCAGAAAATGGGATGGTCAGGATGGCGTAACTCGCTATGCAACAGATATAGTTGCAGACAATATCAAAATTTTGGAAAAAAGAGCTACTCAGGATAGTAACACGGAGTACTCTCAACAACAAGAAGAACCAAAACAACAACAAGATATTATGGCAGAAGACCCGTTTACAAACACGTCACCTGAATTAAACTCAGACATCGATGATGATCTGCCATTTTAACTAAATCATATAAATTTTGGACCCTGAGCCTTATAGATATTGGTATAATTTATTATCTGTCAACACAATTCCGACAAACTCTGTAATTGTTGGTTTGATTGTTATTACTATTCTACTTTTCCTATCAGCAATGGTATCGGGTAGCGAAGTTGCTTTTTTTAGTTTATCTCCCAAAGACAGAAATAAAATTAAGCATACTCAAACAAAAACTGCCGAACTCATCCAAAAACTCTTATTAAAACCCGATAAACTATTGGCAACGATTCTTGTGGCAAATAACTTTATCAATGTCGGAATAATAATAATATCAACATACTTATCTACCTATTTGTTTGCAGGCATCGAAAACGAATTAGTTTATATTTTGGTGCAAATGATAGGTGTAACTTTTTTAATACTGCTGTTTGGCGAAATGATGCCCAAAATATTTGCTAGTAAATATCCCTCAAAAATTGTCAAAGTAATGGCATATCCTTTATCAATAGCTTCATATATTGTTTTACCAATTAGCTTTCTACTTATTAAATCAACTAATATTGTTAATAAAAGACTGCGAAATAAACACAAAAACAATATTAGTATAGAAGAATTGTCTCAAGCAATAGAATTAGCATCCGATGAGCTAAAAGATGACAAAGAAATGCTTGAAGGAATTGTAAATTCATCACAGCTTGAAGTCAAAGAAATAATGACCTCCAGAGTCGATGTATTTGCCCTAGATTATAACGATAAATTTACAAAAGTAATTGGGCAAATTGTTGAATCAGGTTTTTCTAGGATACCGGTTTATATCGACAATCTCGACAATATTAAGGGAGTGCTTTACATTAAGGATGTTTTACCATACATCGGATTACAAAATAAAGAAGACTTTAAGTGGCAAAAGATCTTAAGACCCCACTTTATTGTACCCGAAACAAAAAATATATCGGATTTACTTACCGATTTCCAAAACAAAAAACTACATATCGCTATAGTTGTTGATGAGTATGGTGGTGTTAACGGCTTGGTTACACTCGAAGATATTCTCGAAGAATTTGTTGGCGAAATTCAGGATGAGTCAGACTCTGATGAGGACAGCTACATTAAAATTGATGCAAAAAATTACGAATTTGATGCAAAAACAAGTATTGTTGACTTTTGTAAAATTATAGATGTTGATTATAGCACATTTAGCGAGATTAAAGGTGATGCTGATACAATAGCAGGCCTTATTCTTGAAATTAATGGCGAAATTCCTGTTAAAAATGATGAAATAAAGGTGGCAAATTACGACTTTATTGTTACTGCAGCGGATGATAGACGGATAAAAAAAATTAAAGTGAGAATTAACGATAATAACACAAACAAATCACATAAAATTCATAAAAACTAATGATAAAGAAAAATTTGTTTAGTCTAGTGTTGCTTGCATTGATACTTGTATCTTGTGGAAATAATGATCCGGTTCCGCGTCCTAAAGCTTACTTTAGAATTGATACCCCCGAAAAATCATTTAAAATATATGATGATGAATGTCCATTTAAATTCGAGATGCCGGATTACTCATTTATCGTTAAAGAAAAAGAAGACTTTTGCTGGCTAAACATTTGGTTTCCAGCAAATGGAGCTACAATTTATCTCACTTACAAAACAATTGATAACGACCTAAATCTCCACATAGAGGACTCCCATGAATTCGTTTACAAACATGTCGTAAAAGCAGATGCAATCGAAGAAATTCCCTATGAAAACGACAGTTTAAGAGTGTTTGGAATGTTATACGACTTAAAAGGAAATACAGCATCATCTGTTCAATTTTATCTCACGGATAGTGCTTCGCATTTTTTACGCGGATCACTTTATTTTGATGTCCCACCAAACAAAGACTCTCTGGCTCCTGTTATCGATTTCATCAGAGAAGATATTATTCACATGATAGAAACTTTCGAGTGGAAATAAAATGGGATTGATTCTTACAAATTTCGCAAATGAAAATTCACGATCCGGTGTATGGAAAATTTGTGAACCCGAAATTGAACTACTTACAAATTGCAATCTCACTGATTATGATAAGTTTCTTTTACAAGAAATAAAATCAGAACAAAGAAAAATCGAATTCTTATCTGTTAGAGCCTTGATAAACTACCTAATTCCGGAAATTACTATCGAATATGAAGACCGAAGGCCTGTTTGTAACAAAGGCTATATAGGTATATCGCACTCAAACAACTATGCTGCTGTAATCTGGAATCCCGAAAAACGCCCAACTATTGATATAGAAGAAATTGACGATCGCATCAAACGAATCGCGAACAGAGCATTTAACGAAGCAGAGATAAAATTTGCAAACAATAATATCGAAACTTTAACATTAATTTGGTCGTGCAAAGAGTGCATATATAAAATTGCAAACATAAAAGGACTTGATTTTAAAAAACAAATTTTTGTGTCCGATTTCACTGAAAATCAGAATGTTACATGTGTTTTAAAAACCAAAACTGGTGAACAATCTTTTTCGCTAAACAAAAAATTATTATTAGGACAGTCATTAGTTTGGGGTATATTTTAGCCTCATGATATCAGAGTTTTTGAATAAACTCCTAATGCTTAATTTGTTTTTATTCCTCGTTCATAGGTAGGTTAACTGTCCATCGTCCGTTTTTTAGGACATGGAAACGTTAAAAAAGCTGATAAGATTTATTCAACATTTCACCCCCTTACAAAATGCTCCATATCAAATGGAATAAGCAGTGAAATCTCAACTAAGCCGGCAATTTCATCATTTTGGTACCACGGGCATTGGTATATTAGCTTTTTTAATCCATTTTTCTCAATAGTATAAGAATTTGTTTCACCGGTTTCAAGAAGCTCACGAATTTTATTCGCCGACTTTTCACCATGACAGTCAAACAAAGAATTGCCAATCAAAGATTCACCTTCGTTTTTCACAAAAGTTGCATTTGATTTTTCGTTCATGTAAATAATTATCCCATTTTTATCACATGCTGTAACAGCAAAAGGTAATGATTTAAAAATTTGTTCTGTCATAATTTAAGTTTTTCAATAGACACTGTTTAAAAAAGCTTACATTCATGTATTTGAAAGATTTCACAACAATTTTTAATTCCAAAGACGAGCAATTTAGGTTTCTCTTTAATAAGTCAGGAGAACAAAAAAGACCTTAATTCCCAAGCTATTTACTACCATACATTTCCAGGTAATACTTTTGATATCCTCCTGAAACGACATTATTAAGCCATTCTTCGTTTTGCAAGTACCAATCAACTGTTTTTTCGAGTCCTTCTTCAAATTGCAATGATGGTTTCCAGCCAAGTTCCGTCATAAGTTTTGTGCTGTCTATTGCGTACCTCATATCGTGTCCGGCTCTGTCCTGAACAAAAGTGATAAGCGAGGCAGATGTACCGGGTTCACGTTTAAGCTTTTTGTCCATGACTTCACATAATTTCCTAATCAAATCGATATTTGTCCATTCGTTATTTCCACCGATATTGTATGTTTCACCATCGCGACCAGCATGAAAAATAACATCGATTGCTCTAGCATGATCCAACACATAAAGCCAATCACGAACGTTTTCGCCTTTACCATAAATTGGAATTGGCTTCATATTTTTAATATTGTTTATTGCGAGCGGAATTAATTTTTCCGGAAAATGATTTGGTCCGTAATTATTAGAGCAATTCGATATTACTGCAGGTAATTTAAAGGTGTGGTTATATGCTCGTACCAGATGGTCGGAGCTTGCTTTTGCTGCCGAGTAAGGAGATCGAGGATCGTAAGGAGTTTCTTCGGTAAACAATCCCTCGTCGCCAAGCGAACCATAAACCTCATCGGTCGAAATATGATAAAACCTTTTCCCTTCCGAATTATCTTTCCAGCATGTACGAGCTGCGTTTAGCAAGTTTACTGTTCCCACAATATTTGTAAAAATAAATTCGGTAGGATTAGAAATACTGCGATCAACGTGCGATTCGGCAGCGAGATGAATAACCCCGTCGGGATTATATTTTGCAAACAAATCATTCATTTGCTCAGCATTAACGATATCAGCTTTTTCGAAAACATAATTAGGAGTATTTTCTATATCCTTAAGATTCTCAAGATTGCCGGCATAAGTAAGTTTGTCAATATTTACAATACGATAATCGGAATATTTGTTAACAAATAAACGCACTACATGCGAACCAATAAACCCTGCACCACCTGTAATAAAAATAGTTTTTTCCATACTATAATTTTTCTGTTTTTCAGATTGTAAAGATAATTAAAAATTGGAAATAGAGGGAAAAATACGATTTGACAATGAAAGAGATAAACACGATAAAAATATTTCACTCTTCAAGATTTATAATACCATTTTTTTAGCTAAAAAAAATACAAAAGACTATTGGATTTTGGAAGTAATATAGCCAAAACACTATTGGATTTTAGTAATTTTAGTACAATGTCCTTAGTGCTAAATAGAATTTGGCTCTATTAAAGTTTAGCCGGATAAAAATCACAAATCGCCTTCAGACTCCCACGTTTACAACCTTTTTCATCTATCTCTCACGCACTTTTCTCTCCCATTCCCAGGCTGATTTTACGGTTTGGTCAAGGGAGGATTCTGCTTTCCATCCAAGAACTTTGTTTGCTTTTGAAGTGTCTGCCCAAACCTTTTCAACATCGCCGGGTCTTCGAGCAACTATTTTATAATTAAGCTTAACTCCTGTACTTCTTTCAAATGCCTGAATAATTTCCAGAACCGAACTTCCTTTACCTGTACCAATATTAAAAATTTCATATTGTTCTTTAGATTTTAATAATCTTTTTACTGCAACAACATGAGCCTTAGCCAGATCACATACATAAATATAATCTCTAATTGCTGTTCCGTCCGGAGTGTTGTAGTCATTCCCAAAAACGCTCAACTCATCGCGCAAACCAATTGCAGTCTGAGTAATATATGGCAATAAATTGTCGGGCACACCTATAGGCAATTCACCAATTTCACTCGATGGATGAGCCCCAATAGGATTAAAGTAACGTAAGGATATTGCTTTAAGAAAATCGGTTGATGCCAGTGTATCAACAATGATTTCCTCGTTAATTTTTTTTGTATTACCGTAAGGTGATTCTGGTTTTACCACAGGCGACTGTTCTGTTACAGGAAGCACCTCCGGTTGTCCGTAAACTGTACAACTTGATGAGAAAACTAAGTTCGGGATTGCATATTTTATCATTTTTGATAAAACATTTATCAGACCTTCGACATTGTTATGATAATATTTGAGTGGATTTTTTACCGAATCGCCAACGGCTTTATATGCTGCAAAATGTATCACAGCAATGGAATCACTATGTTCTGCAAAAACTTTTTCTAGTTCAGCACTATTTGCAACATCAACCTTATAAAAAACTGGTTTCTTCCCTGTGATTCTTTCAATCCCATCAAGCACTTCGATATTAGAATTCGATAAATTATCTACAACAACCACTTCGAAGCCTTCATTCTGAAACTCCACAACTGTATGTGAACCAATATAACCGGTGCCACCGGTAACGATAACTTTTTGCATAACTAATTATTTATAAGCCAACAAATATAAAAAAACAGGATTATAAACTAGTAGTTTCTTCCAATAAAATAGGCACAAGTAATATTAAACACAGAGTTTTTTGCCGAATAGAAATCAGATGTTGAAATATCGATAAAACCAAACGCATAGTTCGCCTTTACCTGCCATTGCATAAATTCGACACCGCCACCAAAAGTTAAGCCGGAATCAAATCGTTTATAAGAGCTAAACTCATCGCCAAAATCAATATTTTCTTCAAAATCTTCCTCAAATCCACCCATATCAATATGCGATTCATATTTACCCACAATTGCTACCGATGTATATGGACCAACATTTCCAAAAACACTTACATTTCCAATTGGGACTTTATAACCAATATAAATGGGGATATCTATATAACCAAGTTTTAGTTTACTATTTCCCCAATCGTCGGCAATTCGAGTTCCTTTTTGAAAAAAATTTGCCGATGCACCAACATAAACAAAGCTCATTATCTCAATTTCGGCAGCTGCTCCAATTTGATAACCAATTTTTAAATCATATTCGGGAGTTATTCCTGTCAATTCATTTTTCTCAATCAAACTCGTTGAACTAAATCCAATTTGTGGCCCAAAATGAACCCCTTGTGCGCTTAGCATCATTGATATTGCAACAAATGGAATAAAAACAATTACTCTTTTCATCTTTTTTATCTTAAATTACAAATTAGTTTTATTATACAAATTAACGAAAAACTTTTGAATCTATTAAAAATATTATTCTTCCTTAATAGAGAATTTTGAAAAAGCATCGCTTAAACCCTTATTTTATAAATAAATTTAGAGAATGAAGAACTTGTAACACTCGATGTTTATATTATAGATGCTTTCTTACTCTTTGCTTTTCCAATAGGAATATGGTTTATACAACCTAGACTTAATAAAATAAATGATGCAATAGAATTGGATTTATTTGAAAAATAAAATTTACTAATCCTTGTGTTTTTAATTCGGGACAAAAATCAAAAAATTCGGCTCACAGATTGGAATCAAGTGGATTCGCTATCCCTTTTTCGCATACCACATAGCTGTAATCGCAGTCTGCAACAACCGAAAAAAACTTGCGCACAATACCAATAATTGGTATCTTTGTAAAAAACATAAACAATTATGGCTAAGAATACATCAATACTGCTTGGAGACTATTTTGATAAGTTCATTAATCAGCAAATAAAGTCTGGCAAATTCTCATCCGCAAGTGAAGTTGTTAGAGCAGCTCTTAGACTTTTTGAATATGAGCAATCAAAGAAATCTGAACTTATTAAAGAATTAAAGAAAGGTGAGAAATCTGGTTTTGTAAAAGATTTTGACCGTGATACTTTTCTTAAAAACATTCACGAAAAACACCTTCTTGCATAATGAAATACAGAATAAGTTTCTTGGCAAGCCAGGACCTTGAAAATATTTGGTTATATACTTTCGAAAACTGGTCAATTGAACAAGCTGACAGATATTTGAATTTAATTATTGACGAAATTGAATATGTCGCAGAAAAACCAGATTCTGGGTTCGATTTCAGTTATGTTAGAAAAGGCTATCTCCGTACTAAAATAAAATCTCATTTAATATTCTACAAGATTGATAAGAAGAATAATATGATTGAAATCATCAGAGTTTTACACCAAATTATGGATATGGAAAATATATTAAACGGCTAACAAACGACAGTTGCTAATAACACCTAAACGCCAATTGTCAGATGCAGGGTTTTATACCAATGTGAAATAATATATAGTCCGATTGCATGAGGACATAATATTATTTCTACAGTGGTAAATGCCGATTGAAATTATTTTTAGTATAAACAAGCGCAGCGTCGTTTAGACTATTAAATAATTCA
>JAFGVU010000155.1 GCA_016937855.1 Bacteroidales bacterium
AAAAGAGAAAACTGTAATGTTGAATATTGCAATGGCAATTTCTGTCCCGTTATCCCGAGGATCCTCGAACCGGAGGTTCGGGATTTTTACGGGATGCCTAGAGTGCCTAAAGTTAGGAGTTTAGTGCTTAGAACTTTGGATTTGGATTTCTAGTTTGAATTTCGACTTTTAAAAATTTATAAATATGTAATGTATATGCCCTACGGGCAATTAGATTCCGATTAGTATTTAGGTTTACTTATATATATGCCCTACGGGCAATACTTTTAGCTCTTTATGTTTACTAATTTTGAATTTAGCTTTTAGGATTTTGAGTTTTGAGTTTAGGTTTTAGGATTTCGAGTTTTTGAATTTAGGTTTTAGGATTTCGAGTTTTTGAATTTAGGTTTTAGGATTTTGAGTTTTGAATTTAGGTTTTAGGATTTTGAGTTTTGAATTTTCTAATTTCTTATTGTATCTTTACAATCTCAAAAAATCTGATATGAAAGGAAAAGCAGCAGAAACACCTCTAATGAAGCAATATTACGGTATCAAGGCAAAACATCCTGATGCAATTTTGCTTTTTCGTGTAGGCGATTTTTATGAGACCTTTGAGGAGGATGCTGTTAAAGCAAGCGCAATTCTTGGAATTACTCTTACTAAACGGGCAAATGGAGCTGCATCATATATCGATCTTGCCGGATTTCCACATCATTCTTTAGACAATTATTTGCCAAAATTAGTTAGAGCGGGACAACGTGTGGCTATTTGCGAGCAACTCGAAGATCCAAAAATGACCAAAAAAATTGTCAAACGCGGAATTACAGAGTTGGTGACGCCTGGAATATCGATGAACGATAACGTGCTTGAGCAAAAAGAAAACAATTTTCTGGCAAGCATCTTTATCGAGAAACAGAATTTTGGAATATCTTTTTTGGATATCTCAACTGGCGAGTTTTTGGTCGCTCAAGGTGGTACCGATTATATAGGTAAACTATTGCAAAGTTTTAAACCCAAAGAGGTAATTTATGAAAAAACGAAGAAGAAATTGTTTTTTGACTCTTTTCCTGAACTAAAAACTACTTTTGGTCTCGACGATTGGGTTTTTACCGAGGATAATGCTGTTGATAAGCTTATAACTCATTTTAAAACCAAAAATCTTAAAGGCTTTGGCGTAGAAAGAATGAATGCCGGTGTTATTGCTGCCGGTGCTATTATTGATTATCTCGATTTTACACAACATACAAATCGGGAGCATATAAAATCACTATCAAGGATAGATCAAAATCAACACGTTTGGTTGGATAGATTTACCATTAAGAATCTCGAAATATTTAACTCTTATAACGAAGGTGGTAAAAGCTTAATCAATATTATTGATAATACGATGTCGGCGATGGGAGGAAGAATGTTAAAACGTTGGGTTGGACTGCCTCTTAAAGAGATATCTCAAATTAACGAACGCCTCGATATTGTCGAATATTTTATTCAGAATAAAGACTTTAGAGAAAAAATGCATAACCAAATTAGCCGTATTAGCGATTTGGAAAGATTAGTTTCTAAAGTTGCTGCCATAAGAATAAATCCGCGAGAAACAGTACAGTTGAAAAACTCTTTGGATGCAATTATTCCGATAATTGAAGAGTGTAAAGCAGTTGATAATCCATTATTGCAAGAAATTGGTGAGCAACTTTATCCTTGCGACGAAATTCGCGAAAAAATCGCAAAGGAAATAAACCCCGATTGCCCTAATTTGCTTAATAAAGGCAATGTAATTGCAAATGGTGTTGATGAGGAACTCGACAAACTTCGCCAAATCGCATGGGGTGGAAAAGAATATCTCGAAAATCTTGAAAAATCGGAAAGCGAAAGAACAGGAATTAGCTCCCTAAAAATAAGCTTTAATAATGTTTTTGGTTATTATTTCGAGGTTAGAAATACACATAAAGATAAAGTTCCTCTCGAATGGATACGGAAACAAACTCTAGTGTCGGCCGAAAGATATATCAACGAAGAGCTTAAAGAGTATGAAGAAAAAATTTTAGGTGCCGAAGATAAAATGCAAAGCATCGAAAACAGATTGTTTAACGATTTAGTAATGGCAATTTCCGATTTTATCGGTGCAATACAGTCAAATGCAAATATTATTGCAAAACTCGACTGCTTGTTGTCCTTCGCGAAAACTGCATTGGAAAACAATTATTGCAAGCCAGTTTTAAACGATTCTGATATTATTGATATTAAAGATGGGCGGCATCCCGTGATCGAAAAACAATTGGCTTTTGGAGAAGAGTATATTTCAAATGATGTTTATCTCGACGATAAAACTCAGCAAATTATGATGATTACCGGTCCAAATATGTCCGGAAAATCTGCTCTCCTGCGACAAACTGCTCTAATATGTATTATGGCTCAAATTGGGTGTTGTGTTCCTGCACGTAAAGCTAATCTAGGAATTATCGATAAAGTTTTTACTCGAGTAGGTGCATCAGATAATATCTCAATGGGTGAATCTACATTTATGGTCGAAATGCTTGAAGCTGCTAGCATAATGAATAATATGTCGCAAAAAAGTCTGATATTACTCGACGAGTTAGGGCGCGGTACGAGTACCTACGACGGTATTTCAATTGCCTGGGCTATTGCAGAATATATTCACGAGCATCCAAAAGCTAAAGCCAAAACATTGTTTGCAACTCACTATCACGAAATGAACGAAATGGAAAAATCGTTTAAAAGAATTAAAAACTTTAACGTGTCTGTGCAGGAAACAAAGGATAAAGTGATTTTTCTTCGTAAACTCAGACCAGGAGGCAGCGAGCATAGTTTCGGAATCCATGTGGCTCAGATGGCTGGAATGCCAAAATCTATCGTTTATCGTGCGAAAAAAATTCTCGAACAACTCGAAGGCGAAGCTAAAGATATCAGCGCAAAAGACTCAAAAAATCTTTCTAAACCTGTTGGCGAGATAGCTAAAAACAGAGATGGCTATCAACTTAGCTTTTTTCAACTCGACGACCCTGTTTTGTCTCAAATACGAAAAGAAATACAGGGAATAGACATTGATAGCTTGACACCTCTCGAAGCCTTGAATAAGCTTAACGAAATAAAAAAGCTAAGTGGAAGTAAGTAAACATGCCAGTACCCCATAACCTGCATTATTCATGTTAATATCGGGTGTTTCGATATTATATTGGTATTATAGCCCCGGTAGGGCTTAAATATTAGTAAAAGAAAATCAAACTCCGAACAATTTGTCCGTAGGACATATACAATCAGGGCAAACGCATACTTTTTCTTTTGTCATGGCTTTTGGATGGCCTGCGCACCAAAAGCTCACGCCAAAAGAGGTTTAGTATCATATTTCAACCCCTGACTTTCACTCCGTTCTGTCAGGGTTAAAATAAATGAGTCCTTCAGACTCAAAAAATGCTAATGTCTTGTAATTAGCGACTACTCAACCTTTAGCTAGGCGCATACAAAAAGTATGAGTTTGCCCTAATATAACGTGAGTTCGATCTAAGCTTCTGTCACAGTTTATAAAAATTTTGAGTAGAAATATTCCTAAATATGTGAAGATATATCGGGATATTTTGAACAGATTTGGGGATATTTATGCCAAAATTTGATAAATCAAAGTTTAAAGTCCTCTTTACAGCATCTTCGAACTTAATATTTTTCATAATA
>JAFGVU010000156.1 GCA_016937855.1 Bacteroidales bacterium
AAATAATATATAGTCCGATTGCATGAGGACGTAATATTATTTCTACAGTGGTAAATGCCGATTGAAATTATTTTTAGTATAAACAAGAGCAGCGTCGTTTAGACTATTAAATAATTCATTTCGGTATTAAGCAATAGGAGTATAGTTAGGATTAACAATTGCCACACAAAAGAGCCCCATGCCCTTTGCCCCATGCCATGTGTTGAGGAAAAGAAAATATATATTGTGATTTTAAACCAGCTAAATAATTACTAAATTTTTAAAATCAATATCACATCTTTTTTTGTAAAACAATTATAATTACCTTTGCTCGTTATTAAATATTAACATTCTGTTTTAAATTATGATTGAATTTAAAGATAATGTAGAGGCGATAGATGCTTTAAGGAAAAAGCACGATGAGCTTATCAAAGAGATTGGTAAAAAGATTTACGGTCAGGATCAAGTAGTAAGCGAAGTATTAATCTCGATTTTTAGTAGGGGACATTGTTTATTAATTGGTGTGCCCGGTTTGGCAAAAACACTGCTTGTAAATACAATAGCCGAAGTCCTGGGATTAAAAAATAAGCGAATTCAGTTTACTCCCGATCTTATGCCATCCGACATAATTGGAACAGAAATTTTGGGAGAAGACAGACAGTTCAAATTTGTTAAAGGTCCAATTTTTGCAAACTTTATTCTTGCCGATGAGATAAATCGAACACCTCCAAAAACTCAGGCAGCCTTGCTTGAAGCTATGCAGGAGAGATCTGTAACTGCTTCCGGAACAGAGTATAAACTTGAAGAGCCATTTTTTGTTATGGCTACTCAAAACCCAATAGAGCAGGAGGGAACCTATCCACTACCCGAAGCACAACTCGACCGTTTTATGTTTAATATTATGGTCGGATATCCAAAATATGAAGATGAATTAACAGTTGTGAAAAACACGACCATTGATAAAGATTTTGAATTAAAACAAGTAATGTCAGCCGAGGAAATTATCTTTTTTCAAGGACTGATAAGAAAGATTCCAATTAACGATAATGTTTTGGAGTATGCTGTCAAACTTGCAAATATGACACGACCCGATTCTGAATACGCACCAGAAATAACAAAAAAATATTTACATTGGGGCGCCGGTCCCAGAGCATCGCAATATCTTGTAGTTGGGGCTAAAACTCATGCTGTACTGCATGGTAAATACACACCCGATATCGAAGATGTAAAGGCTATTGCAAAAATTATATTAAGACACCGAATAATAAAAAACTATAAAGCCGAAGCAGATGGCATAAGTATTGAAAAGATTATTGACGAAATTTTAAAATAATTTATGCCGCATTTTTGCAAAATATTTATCCTACTGATTTGTTTTATTCCATTGGGTAATAATCTATCTGCTCAAGTTGATATTAATGAAAAACAACAAGATAATACTCCAGCTAAAGTAGAAATTATTCATGCAAATAGTCTTGAGTATGACGAAAGTACCGGTGTTAGAGCTAAACGGCTTTTGGGGAAAGTGGTTTTTAAGCATGAAGATGCCTATATGTTTTGTGATTCTGCTTATTTTTTCGATTATACCAACACAATCAAAGCATACAATAACGTTAGAATAAAACAAGGAGATACAATTTTACTTGTGGGCAAGTACTTAGAGTATGATGGAAATAGCAAAATTGCAAAAATGAGAGATTCTGTTATACTGAAACACAGAGAGTCATTGCTACTAACAGATTCTCTTGATTACGACAGAAACGAAAATATGGCATATTATTTCGAAGGCGGAAAAATATTTCATGATGATAATAAGTTGTACTCACGTAGAGGGTATTATTTTACAAAAACAAAAGATTATTATGCTGTTGATACAGTAATATTGGTTAATCCTCAGTATAACATTTATTCCGACACTTTAAGATATAATACCGATTCGGCAATATCATATTTTTATGGCCCTACAGATATCGTTGCCGATTCAAATTTTATTTATTGCGAGAATGGCTATTATAATACGAGAACTGACGTTGCTGCTTTTTCCGAAAATGCTTGGTTAAGATCCGGAACAAATTTTCTTAAAGGTGACAGTTTGTACTATGATAGGAAAATTCGTTATGGCGAAGCTTTTGAAAACGTTTCTGTTATTGATACTGCCGAGAATCTACTCGCATACGGAGAATATGGTTATTATTACGAAAATCCGCAAAAAGCAATGTTAACTGATAGTACTTTGGTAATATATGTTACTGATGGGGACAGTATTTTTATGCACTCAGACACGGTTTATATAACAGTCGATACTGCTGACAATAGATTGATTAGAGCATTTCGCAAAGTGCAGGTCTTTAAAGATGATGTACAGGCAAGATGTGATTCGCTGACATTTATGTCTAAAGACTCTATTGCCGAAATGTTTTATGACCCAATAGTTTGGTCTGAAGAAAATCAAATCTCTGCCGATAAAATAACGGTTCATTTTGTCAATAAAGAACCCGATAGGTTCTATTTAGACGGAAATGCTTTCGCTATTCAACAGTACGATTCTGTTCACTTTAATCAAATGAAGAGTAGAAAAATCACAGGATATGTAATCGAAAAGGAAATAAGAAAAGTTGACCTGATTAACGATTGTCAAACTGTGTATTTTGTAGTTGACGAAGAAGTGAATGAAATTATCGCACTAAATAAAGTTGTCAGTAGTAATATGACGATTTATTTGAGTGAAAACAAGATAGAAAAAATATGGTTTTTCGATAAACCCGACGGTGAAACAATTCCAATCGAACAAGTTACAAATGAACAAGTCTTTTTAAAAGATTTTGTTTGGTACGAGATAATCAGACCAAAAAACAAGTTCGATATTTTCTTTTGGAAGGAAATGCCTCAAATTG
Organism: Bacteroidales bacterium; assembly: GCA_016937855.1. GTDB lineage: Bacteria > Bacteroidota > Bacteroidia > Bacteroidales > ML635J-15 > Bact-19. The sequence continues at coordinate 2,874 of JAFGVU010000156.1, forward strand.
CCGAATGATTTTTCTTAAATAGGATCAGAAAAAGATAAACTGAATCTATCAATATTAATTACCTCAAAAGAACTTTGTGAAAATTAATTATTTTTCTTTGCAGAAACTTTAGAATAATAATTTTCGTATTATTATATAAAAATAAAACCATGGAGAGAAAATTATTAGTTGGTATTTTAGGAAATCTCGGTTCAGGAAAAACTACAACGTGGAACACTTTTTTTGGCAGAAACGTACATACTGGGAAAAATATCAGATACATTAATATTAATGATGTAAGAATCCCGGTTTTTTTAATCAATGGAGCACCATTAGAAAGAAAAACGAATTTGGAGTATATTTTACCGGAGAAGGATCCTCAAATTGTCCTTTCATCATTTTTATATCATAAAGATGTGAAAAAGAGCTTTGATTATTTTATCAGTAAAGGATATGAGCTTTATATTATTTGGCTTAATCCCGGTTATGCTGATCAAAATGACAAAGTTCTTTTTTATAATACTGGTATAATTAATTATCTTTTAAGTAACGAAGCCATTGTGTCGGTTAAAAATGGTAAAAAGATACCCGAATTAAGAGTGTCCGAAATGAAAAACTACATTTTTTCATGGTTTATTGACCAAAATTTGGGATCTGATAAAAGTTGATAAACATCAATAATATGCATTATGTTGTCGCGAATTGTTGTTTAATATAAATAAAATATTAACATTTGCAAGGGTGAATAAAACATGTTATTTTTGAACTTACAAATATGATGAGTGTTTAATTAAAAAATTATTTTTATGGCAATAGTAGGGGTATATAATATTGGAAAAGTATTAGAGTTAAAGTTAGAAGCTGCAGGAGTGCATTCTCTTGATGAACTCAAAGAATTAGGAACAGAAGAAGTTTTTTTGAGACTACTTGCAAATAACAAAAATACTAGCCGCTCAGTAATGTTTTCAATCGAAGGAGCTATACAAGGTGTTAGATGGCATAACTTGAATGAGGATAGAAAAAATGAACTAAGAGAATTCTTTGATTCTGTTACTGATTCCGGAAGATAAAAATCTGACAAAACTCATTGCTTAAGTCTATTATATTTTGCATTTTTGAATTTTTGAATGTAAAATATAATAGATTTTTTTTATGCAAAAAATAGATAAACATCCAATCCTTGATATTCCTAAGGAAAATGCTGTAATTTTTAAGTTTAACGGACAAGCAGTAGTCGGCAATAGAGGTTATACAATTGCAGCTGCTCTTCATCAAGCAGGCTTTCCTGTTCATAGTCACTCTTTAGAAAATCGAAATCGCTCACTGGAATGTGGTATTGGTAAGTGTGGAGCATGCGAAATGCTAGTTGATGGTAAAATTAAACGTATTTGTATTACTAAAGTTGATAATGTTAAAGAAGTTTGCGAAATACCAAAAGACTACACCCCTGAAATTGATTTAGAACAAAAACAAACAGAAATTGCTGTTTACAAAACAGATGTGGCAATTATTGGTGCAGGTCCTGCCGGATTAGCTGCTCGTGAGTTGTTAAATCAATATAATATTTCAAATATTGTTGTTGATAATAATGACAAAATCGGAGGACAATTTTTGATGCAGACCCATCAGTTTTTCTTTTTTGAAAAAGAAAAAAAGTTTGGCGGAATGAGGGGATTTGAAATTGCTGAAACTCTTGCCGGTAACGATAGATCAGGAATTATGCTAAATTCTGTCGTTTGGGATATTTTAGAAGAGAAAAAACTGGCTGTTAAAAATATAGAGACTAACGAGATATTTTACATACAAAGCGATCATCTGATTGTTGCAACAGGAGCGATTCCTTTTATGCCTAGTTTTAAAAATGATGATGTGCCGGGAGTTTACACAGCAGCAGTTATTCAAAAGATGATGAATAACGAGTTTACACTTTTAGGCAAGAATATTTTAACAGTTGGCGCAGGTAATATTGGATATCTTACATCTTATCAGCTAATGCAAGCCGGAGCCAATGTAAAAGCAATAATCGAAGCGATGCCTCGTGAAGGTGGATTTCCTGTTCAGGCAAATCGGGTGCGCCGTCTGGGTATTCCAGTAATGACCGGACATATCCTTCTCGAAGCTATTCCTAATGATGATTATACCGGTGTTGTCGGTGCTGTAATTGCTAAAGCCGAAAACTTTAAACCTATTCCAGGAACAGAGCAAGTTATTACAGGAATAGATGCCATAAATATCTGTACAGGACTCGTTGCTGATGATCAGCTTATGACAAAAGGAACATTACTTTTCGGGAGAAATGCACATGCCGTTGGTGATGCCCTTAGAATTGGAGAAGGAACAAGCGCAGTATTAAGAGGAAAACAAGCAGCTTACGAAGTTCTCGAAAGTGTCGGAGTTAGATATAACTATGACGACTATCTTGCTTTGTCAAAGGAATATATTGATTCACAACAGCATCCAACAAGAGTTATTCAGGATGCATTTTTGCCAAGTCGCGAGCGCGCCGAAGCGAAACCTTATGTTGTTATAGATTGTTTGTATGGATTTGCATGCAACCCATGCGAATTTGCTTGTCCTCATGGTGCAATTACTAAAACTTCTACCAGTACTGTGCCTCATATAGATTTCGAGAAGTGTGTCGGATGTATGGATTGTGTATATCAATGCCCAGGACTTGCAATTTTTGGATATAGTGAAAAGAAAAATTGGTTGTTTTTACCAATCGAGTATGACGCTAACGAAGGCGCAGAGGTGTTTTTAGTGGATAATAATGGACAAAAAGTAGGTGCCGGTGTTATCGAAAAAATATTAAAAAAGCCTAATAAAACCAATGTCGCACGAGTTAAAGCCCATGACTTAAGTGGCAAAAACCTAACCAAAGCACGAGGTTTTATTGTTAAAGATTTATATCCTGAGCCTGTCCAAATAAAACAACATGATCAAGTTTTGCCTTCAGAAACATATATTTGTCATTGCGATGATGTTAAATTGGATGAGATTCTCAACGTTATTGGAGATAGAAAATTCATCTCTGTCGATGAAATTAAACACACAACCCGTCTTGGTATGGGTGCTTGTAGGGGTAAGAGATGCATAAAACGCCTAAAACAAACTATAGGTCCTTACAATATAGAAATTGTTGGCGATGCTACACCTAGGGCTCCATTGTCAAATCAAGTTTCTATGGGCGAATTATTACCAATACCATCGGAGAGGGTTTATACAAATACGAATAAAACACAAAATAAGCGCATAAAAACTCAGGCTTTAATTGCTGGTGGTGGAATGGCAGGCTGTGCAGTTTTTAGGTATATGGCTGAAGCCGGATTGAACCCTATTTTGATTAATAAAGACCGTGGTGCATCTTGGCGTAATATTGCCGGTGGCCGACCAGCATTTTCGTTGCCTGCATTGGCTGATATAGCACAAAAGAATCGTGAAATTTTTGAAGACCTTCAAAAAATCGCAAATATCGATTATAAACCTATCAGATACGTAAGCTTTGCTCATGATGATATAACATACAAAGCTCTGGAGGCATCAAAAGCTTGGTCTGATGCATATATGGTCGATAAGAAAGATTTTGTTAAAGAAATTACGCCGTATTTTAATGCAAATCTTAATACATATCAGGCTGCTCTTGTTACTCACAACTGTTGGCAGTCAACTCCTGGAAGAACTATCGATCTAATCAGAAGAATTGGAATTCAAAAAGGTGGACAAATTCTTGAAGATTGTGAGCTAATTGATCTTTATAAAGAAGGTAAAAACACTATCGCCCTCGTGAAAGATCACAAGGGTGATTATGTTGAGTACGAATGTGAACATTTTGTAAATGCTCTGGGGCCAAATGCCGATAAGTTTGCAAAAAAATTGGGGGTCGAAACTGGTTTGTATCCTGTAAAACATCAGGCGTTTATTACTCGTCGATTGCCTTTCCTTGGTAAAGATGGTGACACTCTCGATATGTTAATTGACAGACGAAAGTACAAAGGGTTCTCCGCAGTTTATGGACAACAACTTGCCGAAACAGGACAAATAATTGGTTGTGCCTCGCCGGCCGTTGATCCGATGGAAACAGATAAAGATTTAAGAATAAATAGTAAAGAATTTCTCGAAATAGTGTCTGAAATTTTTGTCGATTGGATACCTCAATTGTCTAGTGTAGGATTCCAAGCTGTTTGGTCGGGATATTATGTTGAACCAAGATATATAGTTGACCCTGAAAACGGTTTAATGATTGGTTTGAGAGGCCACGGTTTTATGTTAAGTCAGTATCTAGCTAAATTGTATGTCGATAAGTTAACGGGAAAACAAGTTCCGGACTACTTTAACGATTTAGGTATTAATGGACCAGGATTGTCTGAGACGGCATTTAAATAAAATATGCAGGTCTCGCCTAATCCAAGTTCACACAACTATACAGTTAAAATTGATTTGTAAGATTGCAACAATACCTAAATAGGGGGTACTGAAAAAGTCTGGCACACTTCACACTTCGACTCAGCTCAGCGCGAGGCTTTGAGGCGACAAGGCGAAGATGTATAATAATACTT
>JAFGVU010000024.1 GCA_016937855.1 Bacteroidales bacterium
GAAAAAAAGGGCGCGTTGGCGAATTCGGTAAAAACACATATTCTAATTTCCTAAACAGAAATCTTCCATTAAAATAGTGGTAGAACCTAAAATAAATTTATTTCTTAGCGAATTTAATAACTATCGGTATTACTTTTTAAAACTAAAACCAATTCCAGATTCGATATAATGCGCTTTAAATCCATAAGCTTTAATGCTAGCATTTAAGAATACATTTTTAAAAACATAATATCGCAGTCCGAAACGAGAATACATAAAGTCGTTTGGTTTCACTTTATTGTAGTAGTAGAATCCAACAAAACTAATCAGACTCAACTTTTTATACACGAGCTCGTGACCAAAACTAATACCTGCTCGAATTATTTCCGATGGTTCGTCATGGACTCTAACAAGTGTATCCCATCTGTCATCGTACCAATAATAAAGATTTTCGTTATAAAAAACATCGGCCGATATGCCAACTTTTCCTAATTGCGAATAAATATAATTATACCCAATTGCGCCGGTGCTACATAAAAAGCCTCCACCTCGACCTTCGGGCTGAACAGTATAATCGTCGGCACTTGTCAATGTTGCCAAAATAGTAAACTCATTTCGTTTTTCGGGTTTTACATTTGCTTTAGTTAAATCTTCAACACCATCAACATTGGACATCTGATATGATACACCCAAGTTAAAATTTATTTGATTCAGCCCCAGATTTGGTTTCTTAACTGAGCCATTTGAAAAATGAATTAATCCTCCATTTAACCTGAGTGCAATTGGAGCATTTGGCAGTGAGTAAACCAAACCTAAATCAAGTTTAAAAAAGAAGTTTATATGCGTTCCGATAGCAATATGCTCCGGATTCTCAATTTTATCATAAAATTTTGTCAGATAGTTCAATCCTCCGTTTACTCTTGTGTTAATCTTAACACTCGAATGTTGCAAAAAATGGAATTCCATAAAAGAGTAAACAGCCATTGAGTTTCCCAAAACGTCTGGATTGCCGAGGTTTTGCCACATAATACCGTAACCCGTATAGGGTTTATTGTATTTAATGTCGTAATAATTATTTTTGATATTGTTATTAAACACACAAATATCGAATCCATAAGATGAATTTTGAGCTAGCCCCTCCATTCCAATGCGATGAGGTGCCACAAAACCATTGTTCAATTTTATTTCGGCGAAATAATTCTTTTGCGAAAAGCTGCAAACCGAAGCGACTATAAATATGTTAAAAACAACTAATCTCACTTTTTCGTCTCTACTTTTTTCTATAAATTATATTTAATTCTAATTTCTGATTTTCGATTTAGACTTAGCAATTGTGATGCGCTTCCTTCTCTTATGGCGATTTCCAACAAATCCAATGAGTTAAAAAGTGTCACTATTTCAACTTTTTCGACCTCTTTATAGCCTTTGCTTATAGTTTTTGATTTATACTTATTGGAGTTTAATAAAATCTCAAATTTTGAATCTCGGACATGTTTTTCAAAAAACTCTTTACTGATATTTGTTACGGCATTCCCATAAGAATCAACATATATAACCATTCCATTTATTGTGTCTTTTTCAGGAACAGGATATAAATCTGGATTAGTTTTGTAATTTTTTGTTTGCTCCCCCAATTGAGACACATCGCCATCTTTAAGAATAAAAACTGCTATATCACAAAATACATTTAACTCTACAAAGCTTGCACCATCGAAAGCAAAACCTGTTTCAACAACAATAATTTCGGGGTTTTCGCCATCAAAAATGAGTGCAGCGCAACCATTATCATTTACAATAAAATATTGTTCGCAATGCTTTATAATTAAAATTTGACCATTTTTATCAGGCTCGCTATCTACACCAACAATATGAATTGTGCCAGCAGGGAATTTTTTATAGGCACTTTTTAACACAAAAGCAGCCTGAGCAATTAAAAAAGACTCGATATTATGCGAAATATCAACAAATATTGTCTCGGGAGCCCTCGATAATATCGATGCTTTAACGTTACCGATATAGTAATCGCTTTGTCCCCAGTCAGTTGTTAATGTTACAATTCGCGACATTTTTAATTGTTAAAAATTATTTATAAAAGAAATTAAAAAAAAACTGTTTAAAGTTAAAAATTAGTTTTATTTGTCGTTACAAAACTATGATAAATTTATCATATGACCGAAAAAAGTATTTTAGTAGAAGTTTCTGATTTAAATAAATTTTATGGAGTCCGCGAAGCAAATCTGGAGGCTTTAGTCCGATTTTTCCCTCGTTTAAAAGTAATAAGTAGAGGCGACGTGATTAAAGTTATAGGAGATTCTGACGAAATAAAGCAGTTTGAGGAAAAGTTACATGCAGTAATATCCCATTTCGAAAAGTATAATCGACTTTGCGCTAACGACATTAAGCAGATAGTTGCCAACGATGACAATTTGTCTGATATGGAAAAAGATAACACAATACTGTTATATTCTGTAACTGGAAAACCTATAAAAGGAAAAACAAAAAATCAGAAAGTATTAATTGAGCAAGCAATGAAAAACGATTTGCTGTTTGCTATCGGACCGGCAGGTACAGGCAAAACATATACTGCAATTGCCCTTGCAGTTAGTGCTCTAAAGGAAATGCGTGTAAAAAAAATAATACTTTCGCGTCCTGCTGTGGAAGCGGGAGAAAATCTTGGATTTTTACCCGGCGATTTGCGCGAAAAACTCGATCCATACCTGCAACCACTATATGATGCTCTGCTTGACATGATCCCTCATAAAAAATTAGAAAAATATATCGAGGAAAAAATCATACAAATTGCTCCTTTAGCTTTTATGCGTGGACGCACATTGAGCGACTCTTTTGTGATTTTGGACGAAGCCCAAAATGCGACATACACACAACTAAAAATGTTTCTAACTCGTATGGGAGAGAATTCAAAATTTGTTGTTACAGGAGATTTGACTCAAATAGATTTGCCTAAAAATGCAAAATCAGGATTAGTTAGTGCTCACCAAATTTTAAAAGATATCGACGATATTAGTTTTGTGCAATTCGACAAATCCGATATTATCAGACATAAAGTTGTAGCAAAAATTGTTGATGCCTACGAAAGAAACGAGAAAATTAATAATTAAATCAAATAAAATGAAAGCCTTAACAAAGACAAATTTTAATTTCAGGAATCAGAAAGACCTTTACGTTGGTAAAGTTAGAGATGTGTACAATATCGATGACGAACTTCTTGTGATGGTAGTTAGCGATAGAATTTCTGCCTTTGATGTGGTTTTACCAAAAGGTATTCCGTTTAAAGGACAAGTTCTAAATCAAATTGCTTCAAAATTTCTTGATGCTACAGCCGACATTGTTCCTAATTGGAAAATAGCAACTCCCGACCCAATGGTTACTGTCGGACACAGATGTCAACCATATCCTGTCGAAATGATAGTGCGCGCTTATCTTACAGGTAGCAGCTGGAGAGAATACCAAAAAGGTGCACGCGAAATTTGCGGCGTAAAAATTCCTGATGGAATGAAAGAACATCAAGCATTTGAAAAGCCAATTTTAACTCCAACAACAAAAGCCGATCAAGGGTATCATGATGAAAACATAAGTCGTGAACAAATCATCGCACAAGGACTTGTTTCTGAAGAAGAATATCTAAAACTCGAAGAATACTCATTGAAACTTTTCGAACGAGGCACCCAAATTGCAAAAGAAAAAGGTTTGATACTTGTTGACACTAAATATGAGTTTGGCAAAAAAGACGATACAATTTATCTTATCGACGAAATTCATACTCCCGATTCTTCTCGTTATTTTTATCTCGACACATATCAGGAAAGATTTTACAAAGGCGAAAACCAAAGACAATTGTCAAAAGAATTTGTTCGCGAATGGTTAATGCAAAACAATTTTAAAGGACAAGAGGGCGAAAATCTTCCTGAAATGACAGAAGAAATCGTTAATGGAATATCGGAGAGATATATAGAGCTTTATGAGAAAATTATTGGTGAAAAATTCATAAAAGCCGAAGCTGATGAGATCGACGAAAGAATCTTTCAAAACGTCGATAGCTTTTTAAAACTTGTTTAAATGAATATTTTAAAAGAGGCTTTTTTTAGCCTCTTTTTTTTAGAATATAATATTCGCGTCATTGTAAAAATCTTAATGTAATAAAATCACTGCATTCTCGTTTTGAATAAAAATAACTAAAACACTTATTTTTTATATTTGTGATAAACCAAAAACCGATAGTTTTCGCTTTAATACTGATTGTTTTTGCATGTAATAACATCTATTCCCAATCAGTTAGAGGTTTTGTATATTCAACCGAAAATGCACCACTACCTTATGTAAATGTTTATGTTAAGCATACAGATATTGGAACAACAACCGATGCAGAGGGGAGATATTACATAAGATTGATTGAGGAAGGTGATTATGAATTGATTTTTTCGGCAATTGGCTACGAAACCCGGATAATACAAGTGGTTGTTGAAGATAAAGAAATTGTCAAAAATGCATTTTTAAAAAATTCCGTCGTAGAGTTAGAGCAAGTTGAAGTTAGAGCAAAACGACGCGACCCGGCTTATGAAATAATTCAAAATGCTATTGATTTTAAGAAAGAGAATTCAAAACAAGTAAACTCCTATCGTTGCAATGTTTATATTAAAGCCAAAGAAAACATTTCGGATCGAGAAAAGAAAAGACGCGAGAAACAAAAGGAACAGGACGAAATTGAGCAGATGCGTGAAGAAGACGACGAAATTTTTCCGGAAACAGACCCTGCATTGGAGCAGCAAAAAATCAAAGAACAACAGCAAGCACAACGAACAAAACTTGCATATAGCATGAATATGGCAGAAATTGATATCGAACTAAATTATAGATATCCAAACGATATCAAAGAAATAAGAAACGGTTTTGAAAAACATGGCTACACCGAAAATTTATTTTTTTTATCCACGACAGAGGCTAAATTTGATTTTTATCAAAATCTAATCAATGTTGAAAACCTAAACGAATTACCTTTGGTATCACCTTTAAATCTTAGTTCGGTTTTAACCTATAAATTTAAACTTGAAAAAACATGGTTCGAGGACGACAAAATGATCTACCATATTAGTGTAACTCCAAGGAAGAAAGGCAATGCAAGCTTTGAGGGGTTTATTGATATTATTTTTGGTTCTTATGCAATTCGACGCGTCGATTTAAGTATCGAAAAAGGTGGTCTTATGTTTTACGATAAGTTCAGGATACAACAGGAATACGAATTATTTAATGACTCGATATGGTTAGTTACATCTCAGACATTTGAATATGACACAAAAGAAACAGGAAGAGAGTTTAGCGGACTAACAAGCGTCAAGTATCGAGATTACGAATTAAACATTGACTATCCAAAAAGGTATTTCAACAACGAACTTGCTGTCACAACACAAGATGCTTATGAGCGTGATACAGGATATTGGGAAAGTATCAGACCGGAACCACTTACCGAAGAAGAAATAGAGATAATTTTCATTAAAGATAGTATTCACGGGGTTTACAACTCTCAAGAGTATTTAGACTCTATTGATGCTGAATACAATAAAGTAACCTGGGCCGACATTGGATTGTGGGGATTAGGTTTTATGAACAGAGAAAAAAAATGGCATATTTGGGCAAGTAGCATCCCCGGTTTGATTGATCCATTTTCTGTTGGTGGATTAAGAATTGGTCCTTATTTTGGCATGTTTAAAGAGTTTGAGAATCATAAAAGTTTTTGGGCATCTGCACATGTAAATTATGGAATTAGAAACAATGATTTTAGAGGCAGCATATACTTAAACTATGTGTATGATCCGATGAAGCTTTCGCGTATTTCGTTTAATATTGGGAATGGGATTGGTATTGTGCACCAAGACATGTCTTTTACCGGCTTAATTGACAGGTCTAATTATGTGGATTCGCGTTATATAAACTTTGGGCATAGTTCTGAGATTGTTAACGGATTATACTTAAATCTTTCGGCATCAATTAAAGAGCATAGCTCGCTGGAAGACTACAAATTTGGCACTCTTGTTCAGGATTGGGTCGAAAACAATGTACCTCGTTCATTTGATACGTATCAATTAATTACTTCAAAAATTGAACTAACCTATGTGCCTTTTCAAAAATTTATGCGAGAGCCATACAAAAAAGTTGTTTTAGGAAGCAAATGGCCAAGTATTTCAATTGCATATTCAAAAGGGATTCCATCTGTATTTAAAAGTGCGGTCGATTTTGATTATGTTGAAGCATCCATACAGCAAAAAATTAAAATAAGCACTTTTGGCACAACTACAGCCAAAATTGGTACCGGAAAATTTTTAAATACAGAAAGTATGTTTTACGAAAATTATAAAATTTTTCCGCGCGGTGACAGGTGGTTTTTCTCATCCCCTATGCAAAATCAGTTAATAGACTCGACGATTTACACAACAGACTGGTATTTTGAGTTACATGCAGTACATCATTTCAATGGAGCTTTAGTTAACAATATTCCGCTTATCAAAAAACTAAAACTATATACACTTACAGGATTTAATTACACATGGATAAAGGAAACTAATTACCACTATCTCGATTATTATGCAGGAATCGAAAGGACATTTAGAATTCAAAGGCAGCGATTTCGAATTGGAGTGTATTTTGTTTATGGAGGATCAAATAATTCCAAAGCTATACCAAGTGTTCAGTTTTCGATTAACCACTACGACCGCCGCGAAAAAAGTTGGGATTATTGAACTTGAATTAAGCAATACATAACAAATGCGAATCTCTCAAATATTTTGTATGTTTAATTTAGCTCAAATAAGTGTTTACTTTGGGACTGTCAATTCTGCTATTACAACATAAGCGCACATACAGCCGAATAATACGGGCATATACGATATTGTGCCAACATTAGATTTTTTATTTGTGCTTTCTTCCTCTATTATTGCTTCTTTATCGGTTTTTTGAGTACTAAAAACAACTTTTACTCCGGAGTATATGCCAATTCGATGCAATCTTTTTCGTAAAATTCTTGCTAACCCACAATTATACGATTTAGATATGTCGGCAATTTTTATTTGTGTTGGATCTGTTTTTCCACCCGACCCCATGCTGCTAATAAGATTAATTTTATTCTCGTAGCATATTCTGATTAAATTTATTTTTGGCGACAAAGTGTCTATTGCATCTATCACATAATCCCATCCTTCTTTTAATGTTTGCTCAAGAATTTCATCTCGTAAAAAGACATTCTTTATTTCTAGATTAATTTTCGGATTAATTGCTTGAAGCCTTTTTTGAAATTCCAGAGTTTTAAGTTCTCCGATATTATTATGAGTTGCTATTATTTGCCGATTTATATTTGTCTCGGA
>JAFGVU010000157.1 GCA_016937855.1 Bacteroidales bacterium
TAAAAGGCTAAAAAATATAAATCATTTCAAGGAACTATTATATTTCGGCACTATTGCCGCTTAAATTTTTAACGAACTATTGTTATATAGAAAGCTGTCTAAAAGGCAGCTTTTTTTTTGTTTTAATTATTTCGTCAAAAAAAACTTTCGTTTTTTACATTAATGCAACCTTTTGCTTCATATCACGTTCCTAAAAGAAGCTAATTAAAAAAGAAAGATTATGAAAAATTTAAAATTACTCCTGTTGTTTTTTGTTTTTTTTGGATTTGTCTCAAAAGTGAATTCACAAATAACATTATATGTTGACCAAGATAATGGACCAATATATTCAATCCAAGAAGCTATAGATTCTGCTGATTTTTGGGCAGCAAGTGACGTTACAATTCAAATAACCGAAGGTGTTTATTTAGAACAAATTGAAATAAGTCCCACAATTACTTCTAGTTTAAGTATTATTGCAAATCCAGGAAATATTGGAAATGTTGTAATTGATGTGTCAGATCTTCCTTCTGTTGATGCTAACTTTGTTTTAAGGATCAATAATTCGACAAATGTTTTCGTTGAAGGCATTGATTTCATAAATAACAATGTAGATTACGGAAGAGTTATAATGCTTGATGGATTGGCAAATAATAACATTACATTTAGCTTTTGTTCATTTATAGGGGCAGATGTTCAGGGAATGGATACAGAACGCGCATTATTTTATTCTTTTACAGAAACTTTAGAACAGATTTCTATTGAAAATTGCATTTTTGAAAATGGAACTTATGGGGCGTATTTTGAATATGTTACAAGTCCTGCTTACGAAATTGATTTTTTAGGGTGTCAATTTTCAAATTTTGAATATGCCGGAATTTATGCAAATGTAATAAGTAATTTATGGATACAAAAAAGCCACTTCTTTGGTAAAGGAGCAACTGCTAATCAAATTGGAGTTTTTCTTGAAGGAGTCTCATCAGACATTGTAATAAATGCTTGTTCTATATCACTAAATGCCGCATCCTCAAATAATGCTATCCTATTAAACAATTTTGACGAATCTGCTTCGGCATTTATATCAAACAACATGATTTCTATTTCAGGTTCAGGAGAAAATCATGCTTTGCAGACTTATGACGCCACGCCAAAGATGTTTCACAACAATGTGCTTATGGCAGATGGAAATTCACTTAGCTCTACTCTCAAAATTGAAAAAACATATTCTTATGCTAACTTTCCCTTTATTGTTAATAATATTTTTAGTTCTAATACACAAGGATATATTTATGACATACAAATATTTGATGATTTAGCGTCTGACAATAATGTTTTCAATTTTGTAAATGGAATTAATTTTGCAAATTATAATGGTTCTGATATTCCAACTTATACTTCATGGTCTTCTACCTATGGGCAAGATAATAACTCACTTGAGGGAGATCCTGATTTTGTAAGTCCTGATGATCTTCACGTAAATAATATCGCATTAGTACAAGGAAATGGTATTGTAGTTGGAGAACCTTATAGTTTGGCTTTGCATGATTACGATGGACAATTAAGAAAAGACCCACCTGATATTGGTGCTGACGAAATAGGTTCTTTTGCTCCTTCTAATATTGATTCTGATACAACATGGGAAGGAATTGTATATGTTGATTCAACAGTTCAAATTTCAGGAGCATCAATATTAACAATTATGCCCGGTACACAAGTTATATTTCTTGATACTGTTGGTATTGTTTGTTATGGAAGTATTCAAGCAAACGGAACAGCAGAGTCTCCTATTGCTTTTTTCTCTGGAACTCAATCTTATTGGGGAGGGATAGAACTTTTTTTCAGTTCAACTAGCAATTTCGAATTCTGTAGTTTTCATAATTCTTACAATGAAAATGGAGGCGCTTTGTATTTTAACAACTGTTCTTTTGTGTCAATAAGTAAGTGTATTTTTGAGGGGAATAATGCATACTACGGTGGAGCAATATACCTAGACCAAACAAATTTAACAATAGATGCTTGTAAATTTAATTATAATACCGCAGATGAAAACGGAGGAGCTATTTTTGTAAATGCTGCTCAAATTACAGTTACAAATACTATTTTTTATAATAACATGGCAGTTGGAAATGGAGGTGATCTAGCAATTTGGAGTGCTTCTACAGATTGTATTCTTAGTCATAACACTCACTTTGGTTCTACTGCGGGATACGGAGAATGTATTTATAATTTGAATTCCCCTACATTTATCCATAATTCAATATTAAGTGGTCAAAATACCGAAATTATTGTTAATGCAAGCGGAAATCTTGATGTTGCAAATTGTGATGTCGAAGGAGGCGAAAATGGTATTATTTCTGCCAATACAATGGCTTTTATATTAGACGTTTATCCTGAATTTGTTGATACAACCACAGGGAATTTCAGACTAACTTTTATTTCACCGGTAATAGACAAAGGAGATGCAGCTACATATACTGAATTTGATGCTGACGGAAATCTTAGAACTTTTGGGGTAATGCCTGATTTGGGTGCTTATGAATATCAAGGTTACGCACTAATTGCAGATGCCGGAGAAGATGTAGATATTTGCGAAAATTATTATCAACTATTGGCAAATAATCCTCATGATTACTCAGGCACTTGGTCTTTCATTAGTGGAAGTGGAGATTTTGTTGATGAAAACAATCCTAACACAATTGTTAATAACCTATCTAATGGTTCAAATGTGATAAGATGGACAGTCTCTGACGGTTTCAACTCGGTTTTTGATGACGTAATTATTACAAATTCACAGCCTTTTGTCGATGCTGGTGATGATATTCAACTTGTATCTGATTATCCTAACTTATTAACTACTACATTTTTAAATGCATCTGCATTAGTTTCCGGAGAAATTGGATATTGGTCTTGTATTGATCCTTTTGCTATTATTGTAAGCACAAATTCACCAAGCACACAAGTTGAAAATCTTCCTCATGGAGAAACAATTTTTAGATGGACTGTTAGTAATGGAACATGTGTGGCTTATGATGAAATTATTATAGCTAACGGATATGGGTTTAATTCTAACCCTGTTGCAAAAGGTTTAGATTGGAATAATCCTGACGCTTGGGATGTAGGTTCTATTTATCCTGTTCTTGGAGATGTTGTTACTATTTATGGAACAGATATTCATGTAACTTCTTCTTCTGAATGTTCTCGTCTTTATGTTTCATCATCTTCTGAATTAGTTATAGATGGAAATGGAAAATCAGCCGGAAATTTAGTTACAAATAGACTATTTATTGAACAAAATGCTGAAAAATTCCCTAAGTTGACTGACACAGCAAAAGTAACTGTTAGAAATGGGACACTAACAATAAAAGCTTCTTCGAGTAGTTTAGACGAAGGTCTTTTTGTTGGAGCAATGTCAAGACTAACAGTAAAACCTGCTATTGCTTCTGATATTGCAGAAGTTCATATAGGATCGGGTAGGAAAGTGGTTATTATGGATACTACTTCTGTTAAAACAGCAGGTAGTGGAGAGGTTCGAGTTTCTAATGGCGGAAAACTATTTATAGAACAAAACGCTGAGAAAAATTCTAACACGAAAGACTATGGAAATGATGTGCATATTGGTTCAGGTGGACGTTTATTTATTGAACAAAATGCTGAGAAAAATGGCATTAATACAGAAGTTAACATTGGTGCAGGAAGAAGAATTTTCATAGAACAAAATGCCGAAAAAGCTGCTGGCGGTGGTTCTATAAACATTGGTGGTGGTAGATTATTTATTGAACAAAATGCTGAAAAAGGACCAAAAAGTTCTTTCAATGAAGTTGTAATTGGAAATGGAGGGAGAATCTTTATTGAACAAAATGCTGAAAAAAATGCAGATAGTTCTTATTTTGAGGCTTCTAGAATTTATATAGCAAATGGTGGCGGAATGATTATTGGTTCTAATGCAAAAGGCAATATTTCAAATGTTCACAGTAATAGAATTTTTATTGAACAAAATGCTGAAAAAACAAATATTTCCGATACTGCAATTATCATTAATTCTTCCGGTTCTATTACAATTCAGTCTTCTAATTTTTTAAGAGGACAGATTTATCAAGCTTCTAATACTGCTGTTTCTATTTTAAATGGCGGTTTTATAAAAACTATTGATAGTTCCCTCTATTCAATGGCTGAAGGTGCTTCTTTAATTGATGAAAATGATGTTTCCGGAATTTATGGAACAATAGAAAAAGTTTATCTTTCAGGTGAATCTGATATGTTTTCTTCTCCGTTTTTTGACATGTATGCTTATCAATTAGAAGATCAATTTGTTGCAAAATCATGGGACGAAAGCTTAAATCAATTTCAAGATGTTATTTCTTCTGATTTACTTAATGAAGGAAATGGATATATGATTCAAAATACTGAAAATGATGTATTTAAGAAATTTTATGGTAATTTTAATTCAGGTGATATTTTAGTAGGTATGTCTGTTGCTAATTTAGGAATTAATTTTGTAGGAAACCCTTATCCTTCTGCTATCGATTGGAATTTGTTAAATCTTGATCCTGATGTTCAAACAGCATTTTATATTTATGATTTTGATTTGAAAAATTACAGAATTTATCAATCTAATGGTTTGAATTTCAATCAACCTCAATCTGTAATTTCTGCAAATAAAGGATTTTTTATAGTTTCTGAAACAACAAGCGATTTTATTATCAATAATACTTCTAGAGTTCATTTTTCTCCTGAAAGTGAGGCTAATACAATTGATAATAGTCTTATATTCAATGTTGGAAATGGAATGTACAATGATAAAATAGGATTTATACTTGACGAAACTGCTTCTGATTCATATAATACAAACGAAGATGTTATGGAATTACCTCCGGTTGAACAAACTTATATTTCTATGTCTGCAACTTCTTCTGATTTCCATAATCTAGCTATCGATTCTAGACCAATGCCTATTGAGACATCTTCTATTCCTCTTAATTTCAATGCAAGCGATGCAGGAAATTACACTATTACAATGGAAGAAAACTTACTCAATGACAATATAGAACATATTTATCTCTATGACTCAGAATCAAATACGACTCACGATTTTATTGATAATCCGGATTATTCCTTTAATTATAGTGACGTTTCTATGAATAGAACTTTTGAATTATCATTTGCTCAGCAAGTTGATATTAAGTTGGTAAATGATAATAATGTTCAAATTTATTCTTATTCAGACAATGTTTTTATCATTGCTAATAATCATATAATCAACAATGTGGAGATATTTTCTGTAACAGGAGAAAAGTTGATATCTAAATCTGTAAATTCATCTAATGTAGTAATTCCAACTTATTTACCACAAGGCGTTTATATAGTAAAAGCATTTGTAGATGGAGAAATTTTTACAGCAAAAATTGTTTTATAAAAACACAATTTGTTAATACTAAAAAAGGTTGCCAAATAGCAACCTTTTTTAAATTAGATATCAAAATATTTAACCCACATTATTCATGAATTTTATTCAAATCCAATAATTTGTGGGTTAACCCCGATTTAGAATAACTCAAATTTGGATATTTGGAAAACTCCAAATTTGCTAGTTATTCTTAATCGTCAGGATTATTTGTGAACCGACCAAAGGGAGTTCACGAAGTAATAATCCGGGTTA
>JAFGVU010000158.1 GCA_016937855.1 Bacteroidales bacterium
ATTGTCAGACCATCAAGTTCTTTGAACCTCAATTCTGTGAGGGGTCAGTATCACCCGGACAAGGGGTCAGCATCACCGGAATATGCAGGGGATTTTCAATCTAAAAAAAGAAACTTTAAAAGCCCGCTAAGCAGCAAACTTTTAAAGCTTTCATCTTATTTTAGAAATAGTATTTGGTTGTGCAACGGTTACTATTTAATCACGTTCTCGTGATGAGGGGAATGCTTTACAACGGAAAATTGTAAGTTACGAGCGGATTGCGGGGTAATATCCAGTCCGCATACCGGCCAAATTTATGCGAGATTGAATTTAAGTTTTTCAGCACGAAAACCACTATGCAATATACAAAATGTTACCAGCAGTTATTTCTTATTAATTTCAAATCTCTCAATGCAAATGTGTTTGTCATTCTCATAGGTGTCAATTTGTAAAAGTCGCTTATTATAATCGTATTGATACTTTTTAATATTACCACATACTAAATCAGTGGCATAACCGAATCCATTATAACCTGTATCTATTATTCTATACCAAGTCTTTAGTTGATCATTGGAATCATAAACACTACGATAATATGAAATAGTGTCACCATTCGCATTTAAAGTAAGTTCTGTTTTTAATAGTCCGTTGTCGACCATCCTTTGTATTTCGTTACCTGTTAATTCTCCATTTACAAAATATTGTATCACAATTGAATCTTTAAAATATTTGAAAGTCTTCTCTTGATATGAACCAGTTAAATTCGTTATTGTGTCAGCCAACTCATTACTACTTGGCTTGAATGCTTGAAATTCTAATATGTCGGAATAGGTAATGTCCATCCACTTTTTTCGTTCAAGGTTATTTTTACTATCATAAAAAAATGACACCGTCTCATCCAGATATATTTTGTCACCGAATGTGTTATATATTTCAATAACTGAGTCTCTGCCTAAAACATTACGTTTAAAAATCATTTTTTCATAAACTGGCAAATCAGAATTCCAATTGACACTTTCGGGATTCACTCTTTCATACAAAGAGCGATATTTATTATCTAACTTCTCAATAGACTTGTATTTACGAAAATACTCTCCTGCTTCATTGGAGTAAAGTTTACCAATACTGTCATTTTTTGGACTAATATAATAGATGCTTGCTATTTCTGACAAATTACCATAAGTGTCATAGTTAAAGATTGTTTTAGTTTGTTTGAAAAGTACATAACCATCGTATCCGCTATAAGTAATTGTATGTTTCCCAAGATCATTGAACCAATATGTCTCCAACAGCATCTCCTCTCCATCGTATTGCATAAAATATCTCACATGGCTGATGTTTTTACCATAGTTCAATGTGTCAATTTTTGGATAGTCCTGTCCAAATACAAAACACGGTAAAAAGCTTAATAATATGTAGATAGCAGTTTTCATAATTGCTGATAACGGATGACAATAAGAAACATAGGCATTTCGAAGCACCTGTCTATCGCGTCGCCAAGCCGTTTATTAAATGTTATTTCGTTCAAAATTAGCACTATCTGCGCAATGTTTTATGACTACGTGTTAGGGCACGTAATTTATTCATCTTTAATTATTTCTTTCAAGTCAACAGCTACAAAATTATTGTCTCTCTTATCATACAAAGTTTCTCCAATCAAAAAGGCATTTGTTGTTGCTTCAATCTCAGCAATCCGCTTTCCATCGTTGTTGATAATCAATGTTTGTTTGTTTTGTGAGATAAATTTTAAATCAGCTGTACGCAAATAATAAATCCCTAAATCTTCATAATCAATCGTATCTGTAACGTTTAATTGATTGTCAACCGATAATGTTTTTCTTTGATTTGTAAATACAAACACTTTAGAAGTATCAGATTGAGGAAGACTTACCAAATCGTCATTTTCATTTGTTGTATATACCTGATTTCCGACAAAGTACTTTAAATCACCGAAATTATTTTCAGGAAATTCTTTTTCAAGTATTTGGTTTCCTGTTTGAATCGAATATTTGGCAATCCTATTTTTAAACACTAAGTATACCTCTTCTTGTAATATCTGAAATCCAAGAATTGGGTCTTTTTTTACATTTATTAATGTCAGATATTTTTGTTTTCCTGTTTCTCTATCAAATGCTGCAATAAAGGGTTTCCCAAAATCCAATTGCCTGTAACCCATAAAAGCATATCCTTTATTTACCATGAAAACTACGCTGTCGTTCATAAAAATCGATGATTTACTTGCTAAGTCATTTGGGAAAGAATATTTCCATGCAATTTTTCCAGTTTGCTTATCAATTTTTGATAATTGTTCTTTTGAAGCAAAATAAATGTATGAACTATCAACAAGACTGTTTGAAACCAAATCCCTTACTAAATTGTGACCCGTCGACATAACGAAGGTTCCTGTTAGTAAACCTGCGGCCACTCCGACAGCATTTGCAGCAGCTGTTCCAGTATAATCCTTTTTTCCAGTTATTGTATTATAATCCCAGCCTTGACCATTTTTGATATTTATGGAGTGTAATCCAGCAGCAACTACAATCATCGTGGAATCATTTATGTAAAGTATATCATTCCAGCCATACTCTCTGTTTAAACCTCTTTTCCAAATTACGTTACCACTTTTCAAATCTATTCCTTCAAGCTCATTTGAATAACCAGCCGAGTTTTTAAAACGATAGCCAACACCAATATTACCCACTGGATCAACATAGTAGATATTATTTTTTACTTCCCAAATTTCATTACCAGTCCTTGTGTCCAAGCAGTTACTTTTATTTGCAACCATCAAAATCATGGTATTACTAAATTGCTGTAGACTACTGGTTTGATAAGCAATCTTTTTACTCCACAATAAGTTTTTATTGTTCAAATCATATTGTAAAATATTCCCTTTATTTGACAACCATTTTTCTTTTCTTAATCCTCGTAGCTGAACAGTTAAGAATCCGTTTGTTGTATCAAGAAAAGTTTCATGAATTCTTTCTGGAAATACGTATTCTATTCCTTTAATTTCGGTGCTGTCAATTAAATTTTTCCCTACAACTTTCTCATTGTGTAATATTTGAAAATCTTTTTGTCCAAAAGATACGCTTGAAATCAAAAGCGATAATCCAATTATTATATTCCTCATTATCAATGCTTATTTTATGCTGTGTCGTTCGATATTATATGCCCTAACGGTCACGTATTAGTGTAGTGCGGGATTAGAGTGTCTGCTCTTTCAACTTTGCCGATCTGTTTGTTGTGCTATTTATTTGCTTTGGTATTATCATTTTCCCCCGCATTATGCTTAAACAGTGTCAGCTACAGCCTTTAATTTCCCATTTTTAAATTCTAATTTATAATCTTTTCCTTTTTCAATAAAATCAATTGTAAATTCAGAAGAATATGCTTTATCGCTCGTTGGGAACCAATCTTTAAGCTGTTTGTTGATGCAAATAAACAAACCATTTTCATCACCAATAGCACAAAATCTATCAAACCCGCCATCAAATATTTTCATTTCAACAACTTCTGCTAAGTGGCCATAAGTACTTTTTATATCATTTACAGGAATACCTATTTCCGATATTTCCAATAAAGAATTTTCATTAAACACTTTGTCACTTTCGTTTTTCAAATTTTTTCGTGCGATTAGTTCTACAATATTTTTGTCAGTATCGTAAAAGTAAATTGCTTTCGCATTCCAAAAATCAAAATCCTGGATTTCAATATTTCCGTTCTTTAGAATATCAACTCGTTTTTTTAACCACTTTAATGCTTCATTTTCTTGGTTGCAAGGAATATTTATTGCATAATGATATGGCAGAAAATTTTCGTCCTCTACGAATCTTAGTCTTGAATTTCCAATTTGAAATATTGCGTCGATATCAGTTTTTTTTACCAATTCCAATCCAATAATCTGAGTGTAAAATTTAGTCTGTTTAGATAAGTTCGAGCAATATATTTTCAATTCGTTGATTTTCATACTTTAGGTTTTAGCTAACGGGTTTGTAAAAGATTCGTTGCGTTGATCAAACAACCAATTTAATAAATAATTACCGACCAGGAAAATCCGTGAGGATTTTCATAAATGTGCAAAAACCAAGCAATCTAATTTTGTACAGTGCTGGCAATAGTTCTTATTTGATAAGAAGTTGATTTTGAAATTCATTTAAATATTTTGCTATATAAAAACCATCAACTAATCCATGATGTTTTTCTATAGAAATCGGTAACATTTTTTTCCTTCTCGAACTATAAATTTCCCCCCGCTCCCGCACGAATCTTTCGTGTACTTACGACATCACTACAAGTACTACCCACAAAACAAACTCGCTCTGGATTGTAAAATTTACAATTACAACTCATCTTATAATTTACACTAAACAGTTAATCAGTAATACCTAAACATTACCTGTCACATATCTTTCACAAGCATACGATGCAATCGTGCGGGGGTGTTGTGGTGCGTTTTTTCACCAATTATCGTCACAAATCATCTGACTAAAATCAAAATATTGAGTAAACGTATCATTCAAAAGTATACTTGAGCGATTTTTAAATTGATTATTAAACTCAATTTTTCCCAATTTGAATATTTCTCTTTCAATTAAAGAACTTGCTCCTGGTATATTTAATGTATCAACATGCTTTTCAGTCAGCATTATTCTTCTTAGAGTAACTCTATACCTTTCAGGTTTAAATTCGATAACAACAAAACCTTTAATAAAATTATTATTTACATATGCAGCCGTATTTATGTCCATAAATCCATATTCTAACGGCTCTGCATCAATATATTTTAATTCTCCTCTTATCTTAGCTTGTCCTTTTTCAACATTCTCAAACAATCCTGCATCCTTAGCTTTTGAGAATAACTGTTCAAAATCTAATGAAGTTTTAAATACTTTTTTCCATACAACTCGATTGTTTTCTATATGAAAATTATTAATTGAATCTGAATTTTGTGAATATGCAAAAATACATGTCATCAAAAACACTGCAAATAGAATAATTCGTCTCATTTTTTACACTTTTATAATTCAACTTTAGCTTATTGTATTTTTTCACTCATTTTAAAAGAACAATCTTATTATTTTGCAACAAACATTCCATTACTCTTTTCATTCTTAATCGAATTTCAGTTTAGTCATACCCTCAAACATGATTTTTTTACCCCCCGCTCCTGCACGATTGCATCGTGTGCTTATTACTTGTTTTTCTGATGTAACGAACACATTTGGCTCATTCAACTCCTTTTTAAGCCTTCAAAAATTTAAAGCTTGGGAATTTTCAACCTAAAAAAGAAGCTTTAAATGCCCGCTAAGCAACAAACTTTTAAAGCTTCCATCTTATTTTTAGAAATATTATTTGGTTGTGCAACGGTTACCATTGTTAGTGGCTGGGATTTTTATAATCAACATTATATTTGTCGAATAATGTCACCAAATATTTAATTCCGCCAATTACTCCTAGATTCCCTTCTTGTCCTGATACGATACCAACTAAATATCCATTTTTGTCTATAACTGGAGAACCACTTCTTCCTGCTGGATGAGTATCTGTTTTTAATGGTTTTATATAAAAATAATCTCCTAAATTATTGACACATTGTAATTTTATCAATGCTGGAATACTATTGTCTACCTGTTTCATTCCCCACCCTACTGCATATACTATCTCATTGCTTTTTACTGGTGTGTATCTAATCTTCAATGGGTAAAGCTGATTATTCTGTCCTTCTAATTCAAACAGAATCCAATCACGGACTTTTAATGTATTAAACTGACCAATCTGTTCGTTTGAGTTCTCATTTATTAATCGTTTTACAGTCACAGTTTTTTCTTTATGATTCTTGGGGTACATATTCCAATAATTGAATTTATTACCCAAATCAATACTGTTTAATCCAAGTTGATTTTCAAAAACCATAAATAAATGCTTACATGAAACGCCGATTGTATCAAATCCTGTATTTACTAAGAATGAGTTCGCAACATCATAATAGGTTTTGTCGGTGAAACTTATTTCATTGGTTAATGCAAAATCTGGCCAAGATGAAACAGGATTCCCAATCCAGGATTCCTTAACAATCTCAGGTGAATTTTGGCACCCACCTATTAGTATTAAACTAATCAAGACTAAAGTCAAATTCTTCATGATTTTCAGTTTCAATTTATGGTTAATCATTTGTAAATTCGGTCTCCTAGTCCTTGCCACTAACGGCAGTCCGTCTAAAAACTCATCAAACTGCTCAATGAAGTGTTAAATATAGCGGTTTTAAGGATACCTGAAAATTGAAAATCCTTTTATTTGGAAATA
>JAFGVU010000159.1 GCA_016937855.1 Bacteroidales bacterium
CGTAATTCGCCGTTCATGCGATTAGCTTTGTGTAGATACACTTGTGCTGAGCCAGTCGAAGTAAGGCGTCTAACTTTGCAGTCATACTTTTGTATTACAAAGAGTTAGCAACGCAGTAGATGCACAAAGATAATCGCAAGCAACATTTATATTTGTGGATACTATACAATTAGATGAACATTGTAAACAATTGACGATCAGATATAAACCTATATTTTCACATTAACAGCGGTGAATAGTGCGGGTTAAGCGTCTCTTGAAAATGCAAGAGACGCTTTTTTTATTACAAACCAATTCAAAAAACCAGAAACTATGAAGAAACAAACTTAATGGGGTCTAAAAATGAAAACTTACTCTTTTTTTGAATAAAGATTCTCAAAACTATACATATCGTTATCTTTTAAAATAACCTCATCTACCTTATCATTCGAAAAATAGGCAACAAGTTTATGGCCTGTACTGAGTTCTTTATCATTCATTAGAGAACAAATCTCTTCTTGGCTAAGCGCACTTTCCCAAACCGAAACCCTATCCACTTGTCCGTCAAAATCATCAGCAAAAAACCATGCTGCAAAAGAACCTAAAGAAAGGGAAAAATCCGAAACAAAACTACTGCTATTATTTACTGTTCCAATCAGACCAGACTCCTCAACTCCGTTTATATACAACTTTTGATTATGCCCATTACAAGTTGCTGCAAAATGAAACCACTCTCCCTCTTGGATACTTGATTCGGACAAGCTGCTTTCTGAGTTTAAATCTAATTGCAATGCAAACTGCAAGGTAGAGTTGTTAGGATTCTTTTGAATCCAGAAATGTCTATAGTTATCCTCTCCTCTATCATTCATCTCAACAACATCAAACCAGCTATCTCCGGTAGAATAATCAGTATTTAATTTCATCCAGCCCATAATAGTAAAATCATCCTCGCACTCAAGTCCAACTGCACTGGTACTAACGTAGGAATTATTAATCAAATTTACTGAACCTGAATTTCCTTGAGCAAACAAAAAAATCGGAAAAGCTAAACAAATGATAAAATTTAAACCCTTTTTCATATCTACTTTTTTTATTTAACAGTATAAATATAGGTTGCAATCGACCTAAATGCAAATGGTATTAGACTGATGCTGTAGGAAATAATATTAGAACTATTGTGGGGCATAATTAAACAATAAAATTCTATTTTCTCAGAATTTTCAAAAAAACGTGTAATTATCAGTAATATTTGTATGCTTTATATGCCTCAGATTGCTTTTATTATGAAAAGGGTAGGTAAATACACGATAAAAATCACATCAAAAATGCATGAAATATGTCTGGTAGAATTACAGCATTTACGCAATTTTTATACTTTTGTCCGCATAGTTAAACAAAATGGAATTTGAAATTGGAGTAATCGTTTTAATGTGTATTGCATTCTTTGTTGCGGGTTTTATCGACAGCATTGCCGGAGGAGGAGGTTTAATTACTCTGCCGACTTTATTATTTGCCGGAATTCCGCCTCAACTGGCTCTTGGGACAAACAAGCTTGCGAGTTCATTTGGGACAGGCACAGCTGTGGTTAATTTTCTGCTCAACAAAAAAATGCTTTGGAAAGTTCTTCTTTCGGGCATAGTATTTTCGCTTGGAGGCTCTTTTTTAGGCAGCAAAGTCATTTTATTATTTGAGCAAGACATGGTAGGTAAAATCATAATCTTTTTACTCCCACTTGGCATTATTGCGACTCTGATTCCACGCAAAGGTAAAACCAACGATAACCAATTAAAAAAAATCGATTATCTGTTGACCATTCCATTGATATGCCTTATTATAGGATTTTACGACGGTTTTTTCGGTCCCGGAACAGGATCATTTCTCACACTAGGATTTTTCTTTTTTACAAGGATGAAACTTATACAAGCAACAGCAAATGCAAAAGTTTTTAATTTTATGTCAAACGTGGGAAGTTTAGTAGCGTTTTTAATTGGTGGTAAAGTTCTTTTTATGATTTCCATTCCCCTAGCACTTTCCAATATGGCCGGAAACTTTTTTGGCAGCCGATTAGCAATAAAAAAAGGCGAAGGTGTGATTCGAATATTTTTGATAATCTCATTTGTAATTCTGTTGAGTAGTTTGGTTTGGAAGTATTATTTTTAGTGGTGCAGAGACTCCCCCATTATGCTCAACACTATTAACCAAGTATTTTTAATATTTGTTGTGTATCAATTAGTGAAATAGAATTAATTTATTTAATTTTGATTTTATAAAACTGAAACTAGATGAAACAAAACGAGGCTGTCATATTAACTTTAGAAAGACTTGGTGGTGTTGCAACATTAGGTCAATTAAATCAAGAAGTTTTCAAAATAAAGGATTGTGAATGGAAAACTAAAACTCCATTTGCTAGTATTAGAAGAATTGTGCAGTTAGATAAGAACATTTTTAAGATTAAACCCGGTTTGTATGGATTAGAAAAAATGAAAAAAGAAATTGAGAATAGAGGAATAATAATAGAAACAGGGAAAAATATTGATTCAAAAGAACTGCTTGAGTTTAATCATTCTTACTATCAAGGTTTGCTTCTAATTGTAGGCAAATTAAAAGGATTATCCACATTTGTACCAAATCAGGATAAAAACAAAAAATTTTATGATGAAAGAAAATTAGGAGAAATGAGGACTATTTCTGAATTGCCTAAATATTCTTATGATAGTATTGTTCAAAGAAGTTCGACAATAGATGTTATTTGGTTTAATGAAAGAAATTTACCGCATTCTTTTTTTGAAGTTGAGCACTCTACTGATATACAAAATTCTCTTCTAAAGTTTAATGATTTACAAGACTTTTATTCACGCATGATTATTGTGGCTGACAATAAAAGGAAAGCTGAATATATAAACAAAATTAAGTATTCTTCTTTCCAAGATTTATCAAAAAATAATCGAGTTTCATTTTTGGATTATGAATCTTTAAATAGACAATACGAAAATCTTTTTGAACAGCAATCTTTCGAAACTATTTTATAAAAATTAGACCATGGAAACTTTTAAAATTGAGATTAAAGAAACCCTAGCAACTACAATTAACATTGAAGCAGAAAATCAAAGTGATGCTATTTTGAAAGTAGAAAGAATGTATCGAAATCAAGAGGTTGTATTAGATGCAGAAGATTACTGTACAACAGAAATTAAAGAAATAAGCCAAAGTACAAGTATTATGCAAGAAATATTATCAAATGGCGACAATTTCTACATGATAGAAAAAGAATATATATACTTTTGGGGATTAAATATTCAATCCGAAAAATTTAAAATTGATAAGAAAGCAAAAAAATACATATCTTCTCAGCACTTCGACTTAAATGAAGTGTGTGAATTTAACCAGAAAGAAGATTTCGAATTGTTCAAATTATTTCATTAAAGTTTATACTCTTTATTTTCTAAAAGGATATTGAGATCATTACAATGTTTAAGAATAATAATGAATTCAACTATAAAAAATACAAAATAAACTTACTATTTAAACATTATTACACCCATGCAACTCACCAAACAACAAATAAAAGAAATAGCCGAAAATCTTGATTGTGGAGAGATATGTTATTATAACCTAAAAACCGGCGAGATTAAGACCTTACCTGATTTTAGTAGTTACGGCGAAACAGATATGGAAATATGGGAAGAAAGCATTAATGAAATAGAGCAATCAATAGATGATTATTTTGTATTTGAGAGATTACAGTCGTACCAATCGTACGAAATAATGGCCGATTTTGCCGAATCCGTCGAAGACATTAACCTTCAAAAGAAACTTATTAATGCACTAAACCGACCAAAACCTTTTCGCAATTTTATGTGGAATATCGATAACTCAGGTGACTATAGGCAGAAATGGTTCCAATTTAAAAACAAACGTTACATACAGTGGGTTACCGAACAAATCGAATCATATGATAAATCTGTAAAAGATTCTTGAGAATAGTTTTTTGAGAAAGCAATTTTTTATTGTGCTTTTTTCAGAAAGCATTTTGCATTCAAATGCAGATCCCCAAAATAATTCTTAGTACAACAAACCAAACAACCAAAGGGGAATTTTATTGCCTGTTCCATTTTTAATATCTAATGCTAAATAAGAATTAGGAACTCCTTTAATTTGCTCAAGTGTTTTTGATGGTCCTCCAACTTCAAAAATATAATTATCATCGACAAGAAAATCACCGAATTTAGCGTATGTTAAATTGTGAACAGCACTAATTTGATTAACAAAAAAAGTTTCTCGAATATTACCAATATTTGGCTTTTGATCTGAAAAAAGATTGACAAAATTTGGGTTTTGCAAAAATACCTTTTCGGGCTTTTGAAGGTAACTATCACTATTTGACGTTGAATGTAAAAGATATAAGATTTGAGCACTGCCCAAATAATCAAGCAGTCTTAGTACTGTATTTCGGGGGGTTTCCAAATTTTGTGATAATTTATTAATGTTAGGAGTAAAAGGCACAGACTGACTTAGCACATATAGCAATCTTTTCATTTTTCTAGTTGTTGAATACTGTAATTCCTCAAAAGGAGCAATATCAGTGTCGATTACCACACTTATGGTTTCCTGTAGCTTCTGAAAGTAGCTTTTTGTTCCTTGCAAAAAATAAGGGAAATAGCCATAAGTTAAATAATTCTTAAATTCACGAGTATAATTAAAACGATCCAACAAATCAGGACTTATTTCATGATGTTTTTCAATTATCTCTTGTAGTTGTAGTACCGGCAATTCAATGTCTTTGTTAAAACTCAGGAATTCACGAAATGACAATCCATGCAAATGATAACTTACAGCACGCCTTGATAAGTCAGCATTTCCCCTCGATAATTCTAGAATGGAGGAACCGCTCGCTACTATTTGGATATCATTATAATCATCATATAGTTGCTTTAGGTCTTTTGCCCACCATACATATCTATGAACTTCGTCAAACAAGAAAAGTCTATACCCCTTTAAATATAGCTGCTGAACAGTTTCAACTAATCTGTGAGTTTCAAAATAAAAATCATCCAGACTAAAATAAACTCCCTTGTTCATATTTTGAGAAAGATACTGCAACATTAGTGTTGTTTTTCCCGACCCCCTATAACCAAGTAAAACTATAAGTTTTTGAGTCCAATCAATCTGATTGTAAAGATATCTTCTCCTATTATCCTTTACATCTTTCGATTTCTGAATTGATTTTTTAATAAGATTTTCCATATTTTGCTATTTACATAAAGCAAATATACAAAATAGTTTTTATATAAAGCAATTTTTTATTGTGCTTTTTTTAGAAAGCAGTTTGATGTTTTGCTTTTTATAGAAAGCATTTTTGGATTAAGCTTTCCCCATTTCCCGGCACAAACACCTCAAAATTTCTGATTGGTCGTCTTCGCGGAGATGCATTGCTCCGCCGTTACAGTATTTAAAATCTTTACAAGTCCCACAAATTCCGGTTTTCATCCAGGAGCGATTTCGCATATTCTCGAATTTGTTTTCCCATATTTCAAGAAAGCTCTCTTTGTAAATATTTCCTTGAATAAATTCCTGACTATTATTTGGACAAGCAGATACCGAACCATCAGCCAAAACAGATCCAATATTTACTCCTGCCCTGCAAAAGAATAATCCATTTCGAATTTTGTGGTCATATTCTCCCGCATAAGCTTCGCACGAGAATGAAGTTTCTATTTCGTTTGATTTTCTGGATTCTTCGATATATTCAAAAAGTTGGCGAATTTCTTTTCCATTAAGATGCAAATCGGGATATTCTGTAGCCCTGCCAATTGGAGCAATTGTAAATAATCGCCAAGCTTTTATTCCGGAATCAACCAAGAGTTGTTTAATGTGACTAAGTTCGGACAAGTTGCGTTTATTTACACAGGTAACAACATCGTGAACCAAATCTTTTTGCAAAGAAATAACTTTCAAAGCATTTTTTACAGCAGCAAAAGACTTATTGCTACCTCTTAGCCAATTATGATTTTCTTCGAGCCCGTCAACGCTTAAAGTAATCGAACGCAATCCTGATGCAATTAAAGAGCTTATTCGTTCCTGAGTCAGCATCATTCCATTTGTCACCATCCCCCATGGGAAACCTAGTTTTGATATTTTTCTCCCGCATTCTTCAAGATCTTTACGCACCATTGGCTCGCCACCTGTAAGAACTATCATTACTTTACCGGGTTCATATTTCGCAGATATCTCTTTTAGGACTTTTATGAAATCCTCAACTGGCATATCCTTTATGCTACTCTCCTTTTTACAATCGCTGCCACAATGCAAGCAATTTAAATTGCATTTTAATGTACATTCCCAAAAAAGATATGTTAAAGGGTGTAATTGCGCCTGAGTTTGTGCGTACTTTGAAAATACTCGTTTAATGAGTTTCTGTTTAATTCCCACAGGCATTTTATTCTTTAGCAAGTTTCAGTTCCAGTAAGTGGTCGTTTTCAGATAAAGTTGTGTCAAAATCGGCGAAAGCTCCATTTTGTTCTCCGTCAATATCGACAACTGTCAGATTAATCTCGCCATCGGAAATTAAATACACATGAAAATTTCCATTTTCATCCGTTGTGTCAACAGCAAATGAATCTCCCGAACTAACATTAACTTTCATTCCTGCCAGACCTTCGTTTGTTTCATTATCCAGAACAGCCCCATCGATATTAATATAGTTTTGAGGAGTTCCGTAGCAAGCCTGAAAAGTAACGAGAAATCCTGCAGCGCCAAAAATGCCAAGTATTTTTCTATAAAATCCCGATTTTAATTTTAGCAGTTTCATATTGTTTGATTTTTGTTGTTTTACAAATATACAAAAATTTCCTTAACCCAAACAATTGATAAAAATGTATATTAACGTGAGTTCGACCTAAGATTCTAGTCACAGAAAGTTCTATTTGTAGTAGATTCGGACTAAAGATTTTGAAATAATAGCGGGCTATTATGAAAAATATTAAGTTCGAAGATGCTGTAAAG
>JAFGVU010000160.1 GCA_016937855.1 Bacteroidales bacterium
CTTTACAGCATCTTCGAACTTAATATTTTTCATAATAGCCCGCTATTATTTCAAAATCTTTAGTCCGAATCTACTACAAATAGAACTATCTGTGACTAGAATCTTAGGTCGAACTCACGTTATTATAAACGAGTTCCAAAACCAGTTATAATTACGTGATCTACACATTGTTTTCAAAAAGCCTCTTAATCTCCGGTTTTTCGATTTCAACAATTGTAAAAATTCCTAATATAGTTCCCAGAGGTGCGTTTAAGCATGCTAATCCTGCAATAATAAGACAGAACATACGATTTTTCTTACTTGTCAGGTATTTACCGGCCATTATATTCAATATCCCCATAGCTACAATCATCAAAAAACCGACTAATCCAAAAATCAAGAAAAAGCCCCCGGCAAATTGCATTTCGGTATCACCATCATAAACACCTCCGGCGATCAATCCTGCTCCCATAAAAACATAAATCAGGACAAACAATGCAGCAAAAATCTTTAAGCCCCCCCAAACATAAAACAATATAGACAGAGTGTCAAGATTGTTTTTCGGCTGAATCGGAGATGTTTGCGAAAACCCTCGACCATCATTATTTTGCTGATAATTTGGCGTTTGATTTTGTGTAAAACTACTTGTCGGCGGTGGCTGTGTAAACGTATTTTGTTGCACACCTCCTCCTGCCTGGACAGCTTGATTTTCAATTAATGAACTGTGTTCCGTATCTGCAAAAGTATCATCATTTTCTGTTTGATCTGCATTGGTCTCAAATCCTCGTTCGGGAGTATTTGCCGATGCGTTGTAATATGTATCGTTAATAACTGCATCATTTACTGGAGGAGCAGGCTTAACTTTATATTTTGATAAATTTTTAAGACGCAAAAAGCCATAAATGTACATAATAATCAAAAATGCAATAAATGCAATTACCATCCACGGCACACCTGCCATAATTAAGAAATCGTAAATTCCGTGCATCAACCATGGAACAATAAAAGCCAAAATCAAATAAATAGCTTTTGGCTTATCAAATTTCGCCTTACCAAGATAATACCCCATACTAATACCAAAAATTGCATGAGCAGGTACTGCTGTGATCATTCTTAAAAGCCCTGTTGTAAACCCATATCCTGTAACATACATAATGTTTTCTACCACTGCAAATCCCATGGAAACAGTAACAGCATAGACAATTCCGTCAAAACGTTCGTCAAAAGCTTTTGCCCACCAAGCAATTACAAATGTAAAAAACAGCTTCCAAAATTCCTCTATAAATGCTGCCTGAACAAATGCAGTATAGGCCACGCGATATAAACCTCTAAAATATCTAATAAAATAATCAGACAAATAACCAACACCTAACACAGGCAAGACAGAAAACATTCCGGCTAAAAATAAAAAGAACAATAACCAAAATGGTTCTTTATTGTATTTGTCACGATAATAAATATAAGTTAAAATAACTATAACCGGAGTAATTGCGAGTTGTACATAAATCATGGCTACAATTTTTAATTAAACCTAATTGAATCCGCCGGATTGATCTTTGAAACAATCATAGACGGAAAAATCATTATAATGATAGTTGTCAGCATAGTACCTGCATTTAGAATCAAAATATGCCAAATATTTAAATTAATTGGTACCGACGACACATAATATGATTCCGGATCGAGAGTAATTACTCCCGTAAACAGCTGAATAAGGCATATTCCAATTCCTATTACATTTCCAAAAAGCAATCCACGACTAATCAAGAAGCCGGCAAAATAAACAAAAACCTTCTCAATCTGAATATTACGTGCACCCATACTTTTCATAATCCCAATCATGTTTACTCTTTCGAGAATAATAACCAATAATCCTGAGACCATATTAAACCCTGCCACAGCAAGCATCAGAAATAGAATTATCCACACGTTCATATCTAAAAGCGATAACCAGTCAAAAATTCCGGGATACTCTTCTTTTATGCTTCGGACTTTTAACACACTTCCATCTGGGCTAAAATTATTACCAACCATCCTATTAACTGCAATTTCATAATCAACAAGTTTAGAAAAATCCTCAACCTGAATTTCGAAACCAGTAATTTGATTATCGTCCCAATTATTAAGTTTTCGTAAGTGTTTGATATCAACTAAAACAAATAGTTTATCAAGGTCAGTTAGCTGAGTGTTGTATATTCCGCTGACAATAAATTTTCGCATTCTGGGCGGATCTTGAATAAAATATGCGCCTAAATCGTCGCCAAGTTTTAAATGTAAAGCTTTTGCTATATATTCGGATACTAAAATATTCCCAGACTTTAGCGAGTCCACAATAGTTAAAGTATCACCTTCGACGAGATACTGACAAAAAAACGTCCAATCATAATCAGTATCAATACCTTTAAAAACAGCACCATGTAAGTACTCATCAGTTTTTATAATGCCAGCTTTTACGATAAACTTATTTAACGAGCGAATACCTTCAAGCTCTGTAATATCTTCAATCCAATCCTGCTCTGATGTTATTGGGACAGTTTCATACGAAGAGTTATTATCATAGTTTACAATCTGCAAATGTGCTCCAAATCCAATAACTTTTTCTGAAATTTCTTTCTTAAAACCTGTAACGATTGCAACCGAAACTATCATCACCGCCAAACCAATTGCAATACCACTAATAGCCACAGCAACTATTGGCCTGCTAAAACTTTCTCTTGAGTGTTGCCGGCTAACTAATCGACGTGCTATGAATAATTCTAAATTCAAAAAGTATTTTTTTGTAAAAATAATAAATTTCAATTCTTTTCGAGATAATTTTTGATTTATGTGCTGCCAAATTTAAAATAAATACGTAACTATTTAGGTCTATCATCTTGCTACGTTTGATTTTTGTCTTGCGATTTAAATAAATCGCATGGAGCATAGGGCATAGGGCTAGCATTGTAGATGGCAATATATTTGTGCAATACCGAAATGAATTATTTAATAGTCTAAACGACGCTGTGCTTGTTTATACTAAAAATAATTTCAATCGGCATTTAACACTGTAGAAATAGTGGTCAACCATATTCAGGCATTAACAATTAACAAGCCCCATGCCCAATGCCCCATGCCATGTTCCTTGGAAAAGAAAATATGTATCGTAATTATAAACCAGCTAAATAATTACATAAATACTAAATTTTGCTTTACACAGGATTTACAATTGGACAGATTTTGAGAGTCAATAATACCATCATTGCTAATATTATGTTTATATTATCTTTTAATGTTTTGTTTTATTTACAATATTATTAACTAATTTTGCATAAATAATCATAATACTACGAAAATAGAATGAAGAAAATCTACTTTATTGTCATAAGTTCTTTAATACTTTTAATGGTAACAAATTTATCCGGACAGGAGTATCGTATTTTTGGCAATGTAACTGACAAAGATATTGGAGATGGCTTATATGGTGCAAACATTATGCTGGATAACGGGACAGGTGTTTCGACAGATATAGAGGGAGCCTACACTTTAAATGTCAAGCCGGGAAAATATACAATCACAGTATCTTTTGTTGGATATGAGACAATTTCAAAGTCTGTAGAAATATCAAATTCAAATTTGCGATTAGATTTTAGCTTATCTCCGTTCATATTACAAGAAATTACGATTATTGCCGATGTTGCAAAACAGCGTGAAACGCCCGTTGCTTTTTCATCTATTAAACCACAAATGATCGAAGAAGAACTTGGGCAACAAGACATTCCAATGCTTTTAAATAACACTCCAGGCGCTTATGCTACACAACAAGGTGGTGGAGATGGTGATGCTAGAATTACAATTCGTGGATTTTCGCAAAGAAATATTGCAATCATGATAGACGGTGTGCCTGTAAATGATATGGAAAATGGTTGGGTATATTGGTCGAATTGGTTTGGACTTGATGATGTTACAAGAAACATTCAAATTCAAAGAGGACTTGCAAGTTCAAAACTAGCATTGCCGTCGGTGGGTGGGACAATGAATATCATCACAAAAGGTATAGAAAACAATCGTTCGGCTTCTATTAAGCAGGAAGTAGGATCTGACATGTATCTGAGAACTTCATTAATGGTAAACTCGGGCACAGTTGGAAACGGATGGGGCTTTACTGCTGCCGGTTCATACAAACAACGCGATGGTTGGGTTGATCAAACCTGGTCAAATGCAGGCTTCTATTACCTAAAGATTCAGAAAAAAACCGGCAATCATCTCATTTCAGTCGATGCAATGGGAGCACCTCAATCACACGCGCAAAAAAAATACAAAAGTGAAATTGATCGATATAGTAAGGAGTATGCACAAAGTTTAGGTATCGATACCGACTATTACATTAACAACAGTGGTGATTCAATCCTTAAAGAAAATACCGGACGAGGTTTAAGATATAATCCGTATTGGGGATATTTGGATCGTTGGACAACTAACGATAATGGAGATACTATTTATAATGGTAAAGAAATGTTGTCAGAAAAAATCAATTATTTTCACAAACCGATGTTTACTATTCGCGACTTCTGGACAGTTTCCGACAAGTTATATATCTCAAACATTGCATATTTATCTATTGGTAAAGGCGGAGGAACTGGTCTGGATACTCAGTCTGGTGTTGATTATGATGAAAATGGACAGCTTGATTTCCAAAAAATTTATAATAAAAATAGGGTTACACGCTGGGGCGATTATCTGGATGGATTCCCCGACGGCTATCAATCAAATAATTTTTTAAGAAGCTCTAATAACGAACATTTTTGGTATGGCCTACTATCCACAGTCAACTACAGCATTTCAGACAAACTACAACTATCCTCCGGTCTCGACTTAAGGTCATATAGAGGATCTCACTACGAAGAAATAATAGATTTACTAGGAGGAGATTATACAATAGAAACCGTAAATAAAACAAGTACAAATAAATTCAAAACCGAAGGTGATATTATTAGTTACCACAATGATGGACTAGTAAATTGGGGCGGTGCTTTTACACAACTAAAATATAAAAACGGACGTTCTTCAACTTTCTTAAACCTAACTGGTTCTTATTCAGGATATAAGAGAATCGACTACTTTAAAAAAATGGATTTGGTTTTTGAAGACACAATAATGCAACAAGCGGTTGGCTATACTTTTGATAATCTCGTTGATGCAACAGGACATTACGACACAGTATATTATAAAGGTGAAGCCTATACTATGAAGTCTCCAAATGCAAGAAATGCTGCAACAAACTGGTTTTACGTTCCCGGATTTACAGTCAAAGCAGGATATAATTTCAATATAACCGAAAAAATAAATGCTTTCACAAATTTTGGATACATGAGTAATGCTCCAAAATTCAACAATATTTATGACTATGACAACAACCTATACGAAGCTATAGAAAATGAGAGAGTTAAAGCTGTTGAACTTGGTATGGCATACTATAGCAAATCGTTTTCTGCACAATTAAATACTTATTACACTGTTTGGGAAAATAAACCTTCGAGTGGTTTCTCATACGAATACCGTGATCCAATTACCGACATGGTTAATTTCTATTATGTTAATATTAATGGCATGAATGCCACTCATAAAGGCGCCGAATTTGATTTCATTTATATGTTTTCTGATAAATTAGACATCCAGGGTTTGGTTTCCATTGGAGACTGGAGATGGGCATCTGAAGATTCAGTTAAAGTTTATGACAGAGACCAGCAATATGTTCAAACGATTTATTACAATGCAAAAAACATTATGGTTGGTGACGCAGCACAGTCGCAATACGCTTTAAGCTTAAGATATGAACCTATTAAGAATCTTTATTTTAAAGCATCCTACAGATACTTCGACAGACATTTTGCCGATTTTAACCCACTTGATCTCGACCCTGTTAAAAAACCTTATAATTTCGATGATAACGGCAATCCAATGCAATCGTGGCAATTACCCGATTATGGATTACTTGATTTATATTTAGGATATGGGAGAAAAATTGGAAATCAATACTTTAAAGTAAGCTTTGGCGTTTTAAATGCACTCAACGAAATATATATTTCAGACGCCACAAATAATGACACATACAATGAATACAACTATTCTGATTTTGACGCAAAATCTGCCTCTGTTTTTCTAGGAATGGGACGTCGATTTAATGCATCAATTAAGGTAACTTTTTAAATAAATAATTATTAATTAAAAATTTTTAAACATGAAAACAACTTTACTATTTATTGCATTATTTATTGCAATGGGAGCAAGTGCTCAATTAACAACAATTTATGACATCCAAGGTCAAACAGATGTGACACCTTACGATGGTCAAATTGTAACTACCTCTGGTGTTGTAACCTCTTTTGTTCGCGCCGACGGATTTGTCATTCAAGATGGAGAAACTCCTTGGAACGGCCTTTATGTATATTACGGAGCAGGCTTAGCTCCTACTAATGTGCAACTTGGAGATGAAATAGAGGTTATGGGAGAAATTGGTGAGTATTATGAACTAACACAAATGTTAAACATAGTTTCTACTGAGGTGGTTTCTACCGGCAACACTGTTAATCCTATTTTATTAACAACTCAACAAGTAAACCAAGAACAATACGAAAGTATGTTAGTTAGAGTTACTGCTGCAGAATGTGTTTCTGCTGAGGTTATGGAATATGGCGAATACGAATTTAACGATGGTTCAGGAGTAGCTACAGTTGATGATAAGCTATGGAGCTATAATATTGACGATGCATGGGTACCGGTTTTTGGAACTGACTATAACATCACAGGAATCGTATCGTATTCTTTTGATCTTTACAGATTATATCCTAGAGATATTAATGATGTTATCGAAAGTTCAGTTGAAACTAACAAGATTGAAGGCCTAAGCATTTATCCAAATCCTGTTAGCAATGGAGTAGTTTATATTTCTGCAAATTCAGATTTTGCTTCTATAAAAATCTATAACATGGTTGGACAGCAAGTGTACAAAACTCAAAACATTGACGAAAACCAAACATCAATTAATGTTTCAAACCTAAGTCAGGGAGTTTATATCCTAAAAATTGAAACTATTAACGGTAAAATTAATACACATAAAATTACTGTAAAATAGATTATTGCATTTTTTGAGAATTTTTCGGGCTATCATAAGGCTAAACAATGCTTTTTGACAGCCCTTTTTTTTTCTAATCCATTTACAATAGCAAATAGAATCTCACTATTCCAATCTTTGATTTGCTTATATGATACTATAATAATAAAATTTTGGTTAAATAATTTATCCCGCCTTTGGTAAACATATAATAATTGCAAATAACAAAATTGCATTATCACCTAAAAACTGTATTGTTAAAAACACGGTCGAAAACTACTTCAATTATATTGAGTAAATAAATCAAAAAATAATACTTTTGTAACATAAAAACTTTACAAATGGAAAAAATTGAAAAACTCGAACAGATAGCCTCTCAGGTAAGAAGAGATTTACTAAGAATGATACATGCAAAAAACTCCGGGCATCCGGGTGGGTCACTTGGAGTAACCGACTTAATGGTTTGTTTGTATTTTGACATTATGGATCATTCTCCCGAAAACTTTAGCATTGATGGAAAAGATCAGGATTTATTTTTCCTCTCTAATGGACACGTGTCTGCTGCTTGGTATTCTGTTCTTGCCAGGAACGGATATTTTCCAATTGAGGAATTGGGTACTTTTAGAGCTATAAACTCAAGGCTTCAAGGACATCCTACAACTGCCGAGCACCTAGAAGGAATAAGAATCGCTTCGGGTTCGCTAGGGCAAGGACTTTCGGTTGCATGTGGTGCTGCACTAGCAAAAAAGCTTAATAACGAAAACAAATTCGTTTATTGCCTTATGGGAGATGGGGAAATTGAAGAAGGACAAGTTTGGGAGGCCGCTCTTTTTGCGAAAGCACGTAAAATCGACAACCTAATCGCATTTATAGATTTTAACGGACAACAAATTGATGGTACAACTATTGATGTAATGGGTTTGGAAAACATCTGTGATAAATGGAAAGCATTTGGTTGGGAAGTGATGGAGTGTAACGGAAACATTATGGAAGACTTAGTTGACACAATTAATAGAGCTAAAGCGAAAGCAGGTAACGGAAAGCCAACTGTTATTGTCATGAAAACAGAAATGGGTAACGGCGTCGATTTTATGATGGGAACACACAAATGGCATGGTGTGGCTCCAAACGACGAACAATTACAAATTGCATTGAGCCAACTTGATGAAACACTGGGAGATTACTAAAACAAAAAAATTGAAAAAAACACTTTTAATATTATTCGCACTATCTGCAAGCCTTTGGGTTAATGCTCAAGTAAAGAATTTTACCGAGCCCGAAAAACCTCTAACAAGAATATTGTTTATTTTTGATGCTTCAACCAGTATGATTGAGCGATGGGAAGGCGACAAGAAATTCAATAAAGCCAAAGAGTTAATGTTTGAACTTCTCGATTCTCTCGAAATAATACAAGAGGAGGAAAATTTAGAGATTGCCCTTAGAGTTTACGGACATCAGAGTCCTGTCCCACCACCCGATTGCTTTGACTCAAAATTAGAAGTTGCTTTTGGCCAAAATACTATCGGACTGATTAAAGACAAATTAAACACTATTACACCAAAAGGTACAACACCAATTGCATACTCATTGGGGCAATCTGAAGGTGATTTCCCGGAATGTGATGATTGTAGAAACATTATCATTCTGATTACCGATGGAATTGAAATGTGTCATGGAGATCCTTGTGAGGTTAGCTTAGCTTTACAAAAAAAAGGCGTTGTACTAAAACCATACATTGTTGGAGTTGACATAGATGTCAGTCTTACAAATGTGTTAGACTGCATGGGAAATTATTTTAATGCAGCTAACGAAGTTGAGTTTAAACAAGCAATAAACACTATTGTTGCACAAGTTACAAATCTCACTACAGTTACAGTAAATTTACTCGACACCGATGGAAAACCACTTGAAACAAATGCTGTTATGTCATTCCACGACAACCTATCGGGTGATATCCGCTACACATATATGCACACCATGAACAAAACAGGAAAACCGGATACAATTTATCTTGATCTTTTATCGGTTTACGACCTTAAAGTTCACACAATTCCTGCCCGGTTCAAAGACAGTATAAAGCTTAAAGAAGGCGTTCATAACGTTATCAATGTGCCGGCACCTCAGGGAACTCTCTTTGTCGATATTTTAGGAGATACTGCTATTAACTCACAAATAAAATGTATCGTAAGAAAAGCAGGAATTTCAGAAACACTTTATATTTTAGATGCAGATAAAAGACAAAAACTAATTACAGGACTATATAATCTTGAAGTATTAACAATGCCGCGATCATATTTTGATGCAGTAAATATTGAACAAAATGGATTTAACCATATTGTAATAGCTGAGCCTGGAGAAGTAATTATCAATTTTAAAGCTCCTTCATACGGCACACTTTTGCACGAAAACGGTGACATTTTAACTAATCTTTACGACTTCAAACCAGGACAAACACACTACAAATTCAGACTACAACCTGGTTTTTATCGTATTGTATATCGTGAAAAAAACAAATTCCAATCAATAAATACAGGCGAAACAAAATTTAGAGTAAAATCGGGTGATTTTATAATTGAAAATCTTTAAAAAAAAATTAGACAAATGAAATACAGTTTTACCGAAAAGAAAGACACTCGCTCAGGTTTTGGAGCAGGCTTACACGAAGCAGCAAAAAGCAACAAAAATATCGTAGCATTATGTGCCGACCTTACAGGCTCATTAAAGATGAATGATTTTGAAAGAGATTTTCCTGATCGATTTTTTCAGGCAGGAATAGCCGAGGCAAATATGATAGGAACTGCTGCCGGATTAACCATTGGCGGTAAAATTCCGTTTGCAGGCACATTTGCAGCATTTGCAACCGGTCGTGTTTACGACCAAGTGCGTCAAAGTGTTGCATATTCTAATAAAAATGTAAAAATTTGTGCATCTCATGCAGGATTAACTCTTGGAGAAGATGGTGCAACACATCAAATTTTAGAAGATATTGGATTGATGAAAATGCTTCCGAACATGACTGTTATTTGTACTTGTGATTATAATCAGACAAAAGCAGCTACAATTGCAATATCGGAGCATAACGGACCTGTATATTTACGATTTGGACGTCCGGCTGTACCAAATTTTACTAATCCTGATGAAAAATTTGAAATCGGAAAAGCACAAAAACTATACGAAGGTAACGATATAACCATTCTTGCTACAGGTCATTTAGTATGGAAAGCAATAGAAGCATGCGAAGAGTTAGCAAAAAAAGGAATAAATGCTGAACTTTTTAATATTCATACAATTAAACCTTTTGACGCTCAAACTGTCTTAAAGTCTGTAAATAAAACAGGAGCTATGGTAACTGCTGAAGAACACATGCTAAACGGAGGACTTTTTGACACTGCTGCACAATATGTTGCACTTAATAACCCCGTTCCTATGGAAGCTGTTGCAGTTATGGACACTTTTGGAGAAAGTGGAACTCCAGACCAACTAATGGACAAATATGGTTTAACTGCCGAAAATATTGTAAAAGCAGCAGAAAAAGCCATATCCAGAAAACGATAAGTGATAAATGATAATAGACGATAATGCAATAATTGAAAAACTTCGAAATCCGAAAACAAGGAACGAAGCATTTGATAGTATCGTCAAAAAATACAGCAACCAAATATATTATCATATTCGTCGAATGGTAATCGATCACGATGATGCCAACGATTTGGTACAAGACAGCTTTTTAAAAGCATACACAAATATCGACAAATTTAGATTCGATTCTGCAATATACACTTGGATATACAGAATAGCAACCAACACCTGTCTCAATTTCTTAGAAAAGAAAAAAAGACAATTTACTTTCTCGGCAATTAGTTATGAAGATAGCTTAGCCGACAAAATAGAAAGCAGCTCATATTTTGACGGCGATGAATTGCAAAAAAAATTGCAAAAATCAATACTTAAACTGCCCGAAAAACAAAGATTAGTTTTTAATATGAAATATTATGACGACCTAAAATACGAAGAAATATCTGAAATTCTAAAAACTTCGGTTGGTGGATTAAAAGCATCTTATCATCATGCTGTAAATAAAATCGAAAAATTTATTAACGAAGATTAAACCTTCAGTAACATTAGTTGTCTTATAAAAGATTGATTATGAAAAGTTTAAATGACATACCAAAGCAAAACAATTTCAAGACGCCTGAAGGGTATTTTGATTCTCTTGACAAAAAAATAGCCGAGAAAATTAAAAATAATGAAGAAAATAAACCTAAATCAGCATTTGAAATTTTTAAACCATATATTTATATGGCAGCTTCTTTAATAATTTTAGCCTCGGCTGTTAAATTTGGGCTTAATGTTTTAGTTGATAAAGACCCTGTTGTAAAACCCGATATCGAGACAATTGCAAGTACCGAAAGTAATTATTTTTTGGACGAGTTCTACGATGACGATATCGCATTTTACGAATATTTAAGTGAAGAAGAAGAGGTATATGCATCAAATGACATTAGTGACGAAGAAATTGAAAACTATTTAAGTCAATATTATATCGAATATGAACTACAATATGAATAAACCTAGAACTATGAAAAATATTACAACTATTATTTTAGCAATTGTACTGAGCAGCATTAGTTTTTCTGCATTAGCTCAGGGAAAAGGGCATAAACCTTATGGGATGAATGATGAAAAAATAAAGGCAGAAAAAGTGGCATTCATTACAGACAAAATTGATTTAAGCGTTGAAGAAGCACAAAGCTTTTGGCCTCTATACAATGAGTTTAACGACAAAATGAGCTCCCTGTTTGAAGAAGAACATAGCATCTATCATTCAATAAAAAAAGATTATGAAAGTATTTCAGACACAGACTTAACAAAAAAACTAGATAGGATGCTGGAGATTAACAAAGAAAAATCTGAACTTGAGATAGAGTACCACAATAAGTACAAAAAAATTCTTCCGCCAAAAAAGATTGCTAAGCTTTATCAAGCCGATAAAGATTTTCGCAAACATCTGATGCATAAATATAAAGGTGGTTCTCCTGAATAATCTATAAAGTTTTATAATGAGTTTGCAGTTTCTATCAAATCTAGATTTATATAATAATATTGTCGAGCAAGTTTTAACAGCTCGACATTTTGTTTGGATAGGAACTGCTGACATCAAAGATATGCATGTAAAATATAAAGGAAAGGTAGTCCCATTTCTCGAAATTTTAGACATCTTAGTAAAAGGCAAAGTTGAAATAAGATTACTTCATGCAAAAGACCCCGGCGAGAATTTCAAACGCAGTTTCGACAAATATCCATTATTATGGAAAAGCATGGAGAGACAACTTTG
Source organism: Bacteroidales bacterium (assembly GCA_016937855.1). Classification (GTDB taxonomy): domain Bacteria; phylum Bacteroidota; class Bacteroidia; order Bacteroidales; family ML635J-15; genus Bact-19. The sequence continues at coordinate 12,405 of JAFGVU010000160.1, forward strand.
CCCAAGAGTTCATTTTAAAATTATTGTAATTGATGGAAAAATAGCATACATTGGTTCCGCAAATCTAACAGGAGCCGGACTTGGAATGAAAAGTGAAAACACCAGAAACTTTGAAAATGGAATAATAACTGATAATCTAGATCTAGTTGACCAAATAATGAATCAATTCGATGATGTTTGGATTGGAAAGTTTTGCAAAACATGTAATAGAAAAGCATATTGTACCGATCCTATAATATCATGAATCAAACAAAGTCTTAAAAACCTTAGATAAGCATTAAAAAAATATGTATTAATATGATTTGTCCATTGTGCGATACAGAACTCCAAGAGAGAGTTGATATAGAATACTACACTTGTAGCAATTGTGAGGCCTATGTTAAGGATAGTACTCTGTATTTATCGCCGGAAGAGGAAAAAAAACGCTACGAGAATCACAATAATGATGTTAATGACAAAGGATATCAATTATTTACATCTCCAATTACAAACTCAATAATAAAAAGATTTACTCCCGATTCTCTTGGGCTTGATTATGGTTCAGGAACAGGACCGGTTATTACAAAAACTTTAACAGTTCTTGGGTATCAAATTATTAACTACGATCCTTTTTTTCACCCCGACAAAACATACTTAAATTACAAATACGATTATATTTTTAGTTGCGAAGTGTTTGAACATTTTTATCACCCAAAACAAGAAATAATTAAACTTTTAAATTTAATCAAAAAACAGGGCTATTTGATTATCATGACACACATATACGATAAATCATCGGACTTTAGAAATTGGTATTATCGTAACGACCCGACCCATGTTTTCATTTTTACATCAAAAACTTTAAGATTCATCGAATCTAATTATAACCTTCATATCGAAGAACTAACTGACAGATTGATAGTTTTTAGGAAAAAAGATTAGAAAATAAGTGATTCCTGCAATTTTTACTCAAACTCCGATCTGTTGCTAACATAACTTCGCCATTTATCGATGCACTTTTGCATATCTTCGGGTAATTCAGAATTATACATAACCTCCTCTCCTGTTGCTGGATGTATAAAACCAAGCGATTTAGCATGTAAAGCCTGTCGTGGTAATATTTTAAAACAATTCTCGACAAATTGTTTGTATTTTGTAAAAGTTGTACCTTTTAAGATTTTCTCGCCACCATATTCTGCATCATTAAACAAAGGATGTCCAATATGTTTCATGTGTACACGAATTTGATGTGTCCTTCCTGTTTCAAGACGACATTCAATCAGATTTACATATCCGAGCCTTTCAAGTACTTTGTAGTGAGTAATTGCTTCTTTGCCATATTCTCCATCAGGAAACACATCCATTACTTTTCTATTTTTCATGTTTCGCCCAACATTACCTGTAATAGTTCCTGAATCTTCGGGAAGATTTCCCCACACTAAAGCAACATAAGAACGCTTACATGAATGGTCAAAAAACTGTTTAGCTAGTTTATTTAAAGCCAATTCCGATTTAGCAATTACTAACAAACCTGATGTATCTTTGTCGATTCTATGCACTAAGCCCGGTCTTACCTCTTTGCCACTAAACATCGGAAGGTCTTTAAATCTAAAAGCCAGTGCATTTACCAAAGTCCCATCATAATGGCCATAACTAGGGTGAACAACCATTCCTGGTTGCTTATTTACGATAATATAATGTTCGTCTTCATAAAAAACATTAAGTGGTATATCTTGGGCAACAAGTTCATTATCGGTTTTTGGATAACTTAGCACAATACTTACAACGTCGCCGGGTTTAACCTTATAGCTGCTTTTTGCTGCTTTCTGATTTACTAAAATATTTCCTGCATCAGCAGCATTTTGAATTCGATTTCGCGAAGTAGAAGCAAGACGACAAACCAAATATTTATCTAAACGCATTGGTTTTTGTCCATCTTCAATCTCTAATCGATGATGCTCGTATAGTTCAGACTGTTCAAACTCATCATTTGCTTCGGCATTGTCAAAATCTTCGATTATCATCTATCTTAAAATAAGTATTTTTTGTGTTTTAAAAGTGCTAATTTCAGAGATTGGTCTAATAAAATATGCCCCCTGTTCAAGGTCTCCGACAAATATTTCTGCTTCACTTGAACATTCCCTAATTAATCGTCCGGTAGCATCAAAAACCTGAATATTTTTTATCGGCACTTCAGAATTAATATAAATATAATCGGAAGCAGGATTTGGGTAAATATCAAACTCCGATTTTTGTATTTGCGGTATATTGGCAGAGCGGTCAAAAGAAAATCCAAAAGCCGGTCTTATCATCATAGATCCACTGTAAGCCGACTGCTGCCATGTTCCCGAGACATTATAAAAAACTTTTGAACCGGCATCGTTATTTAAGTCGTAACCACAGTTTAACATATCGTCAGTTGTTTTTATCCAACCAATATAGAAAGTTGTGTCAATATAAATGCTTGTGTCTAAAGCATAATATAAAAATCCGTTTATTGAATCGCTATAATAAGGTTTTACTCCAATTTTTTGAAAAATTGTATCTCCAGGTTCTCCTGCGTTATCATCCCATATCGTTAGGAAAAAATATTTGCGGTTTGCCTCATTAAGAGTTTGATTAAAATAAATATAAACTCCTTTTAATGTATCGGCTTTAAGAGGAGTAAACTGACAAGCGAGACTCGAATATGCTGTTCCCTGACCGGAAATTCCATATCCTTTTTCGGCAGTACCATCGTCATAAGCATAGTAATTGTAAAAATTTTGATAATATGATACTGTATCGTTCCATCGATAAATATAGGTGTCATCAGTTAAATCGGTTCTCAGATACGATTTTATCAAAAACTTGGCAGAGTCCTCTGTACTTGAGGTAAAAGCATAAGCTATTGGTCGAGTATATTCTATTGTTTCGAGAGGCAAGATATTCTCATTATCTTCCAGCATAGAAAATGTTGGTGCATCTCCATATAAATCAATAATCTCAACCTGACGATTTATGTTTTTTGTTTCTAATCCATAAGTGCTTTTGTACAACCATGTTAGTGAATCACTAATAATATTACCAGTGTAAGATTTAAAATGATTCCAAGGCACTGATTCCCAACCAATTAATTTGGACCCCATATCTCTTATAAAAGCAACATCATTAGCAAGTGTGTCATCCCAAGTTCTGGCAGTATCGAGTTTAACATAATCGATATTCCACACATCAGAATTTGTTATCCAACTTGGTTCGTAACTTGTGCTTATACTGGCATAATTTATAAATCTGAACTGAAATCCCTTAACAAGATAAATTGGATTAGTAATCGGTAACAAAACGATACTGAATGTATCCATGGCTTGTCCTCCTGCTACATTCCAAACACTTTCCCAATCTGTTTCAGGAGATTTAAATTGTAGCACAAGAGAATCGCGTTCTTCAGGAATATTTCCATTCCCTCCGGCTTGATAATAGAAACTTAGATATACTGAATCGGCAGGCAAAACTTGTAGATTTATTGGTGCAGATGTAAAAAAATCAGCAATTCCACTACTTAAAGATGGCAAATAAGGATATACCGCCCCAAATTGATTAAGTGCATCAAGACTAGCAACACCAATTGAAATTGGATCAATTGCATAATCATTGTTTATAAAGGCAAATTTATCTATCCATTTTATTGAATCAGGATAAACAATTGAGCTTGCAAAGTCATCAAAAAAAGGTAAATCGACAGTATCGACAACTTGAGCATCCTTTAATAGAAAATTTTTATAATATGCTTTGCTATAATTCATCAATCGTGGATTACCACAATCAACTAATTTTTCCTGAGCACTTATTGATAAATATGTAATTGTCAGTAAAACTGCAACAAATATTTTCTTCATGTTTATTCTGTTTCGTTATCTTCCTCGGCTTCGTCTGCTTCGTTTTGGCTAGCATTTAATATATCCTCGTCCGCAGTAAGCCAAATATCAACATTATAACCTAAATTTACTTCATTTATTGTGCTATGTCCTGGAGATTGTCGATAAACTTTTGCGTTAATTGAATCTCGCTTATTTTTTACAGATTCATCATAATTAACCGCACCGGTATTTAGGTATAAATCAAGCAGATTGTTACTAGCCTCCTTATAAGTCATACCAATGAGAGACGGAACAATGGTAGTTTTATCGCTCAATCCTAATCCAAGCACAAAATCAATTTTTGTCCCCTTTTTAATCTTGGTTCCGGCTGCAATCTCATCTCCTTCGTACATTTGTCTAATTACAACATTAACAGCAATATCAGGCACATATCTAAGATTGCCTACAACCAACCCATAAGTTTCAGCTAAAGAATAAACTTGTCTAATTGAATATCCGACAAATTGAGGCATTGAAATTAGCTCATCATTATTTGAGTTAACAATTAAGTATATTTTTCGTCCGTTTTTCACAAGTGCTTCGCCCCTAGGGTTTTGCTCAGCTATTGCACCTTTATCAACCTTATCATCAAAAACAGTATCGATAATAACATAATTAAAGCCACCATCTTCAATAAGTTTAACAGCTTCATCAGCAGGCAACCCAACTAAATTTGGAACAGTAACTGATTCTCCGTGCTGAGTATATGATTTTAGATACATATTTAAAGCAAAAAATGCAAGTACAAAAAGCAAAACTGCGCCTAAGAAATTGAACAGAAACAGTTTACTAATAAAGAATCGCAAAAACTTAAATAATTTTTCCTTCATATTACTGTAAATATTTAATCGTGTAAAAATATTAAAAATAATAGAATAATCGTCAATTAAGGACAAAAAAAAGGCTGCAAAACAGCCTTTAAGTCTTTTAGTACACGACGACGACGACTCCGGTAAACGGATCCATACCATTTCGCAGATCGATAACATATTGATATGAACCCGGCGGAACAAACTTTCCATTCCATTGACCATCCCAGAACTCACTATTTGAATTACCTTGATAAATATGCTGTCCCCATCGATTAAACACATTTACAACTGCTCCAGGATACATCTCAATATAATCAATTTCCCACGTATCATTTATTCCATCGGCATTAGGTGTAAAAGCATCTGGGATACCTAAACAAAGCTTGCTGCTAGCCGGGACATTAACCCCTAATGCTTTTAGACAGCCGTTTGCGTCGGTAATTGTAATATAATAATCTCCGGCAGACAAAGAATTTGAAGAATTAGTAGTGTCACTACTGCTCCACTGGAAAGAGTAAGGTGAATTTCCACCAACAACGCTAACAGCAACAGATCCATCATTAAAACCTTTACACGAAACTCCTTGAACCTGAGTCTCTACGATAATTTGAGATGGTTCATAGATTGAGAAATACACTTCATCTGTACAGTTATTTTCGTCATAAACCTCAGCAGTATAATCTCCGGCTCTTAAGGAAGTTATTTGAGTTCCGGAGGCTATAAATTCGTTAAACTGAAACCAATGAATTGTATATGGAGGAGTTCCACCATTACCAACTCCTATAGCCAAACCATCATTTCTTCCTGCACACGAAACGTCAGAAGTTGTAACATTTAAATCTAGAATTTTTTCGGGTTGATTAATTACAACAACCTCAGTAACTGAACAGCTATTAAGATCTCTGACAATAACCGAATATGTTCCGGCAGCAAGATTTGATATATGACTTGAATTTGGTCCATGATCCCATGTATAAACATAAGGAGCAATTCCGCCTGCTACAGTAACTGTTGCCCATCCGTTATTTTGACCACGGCAAAGCACATCTTGTTTTTCGACAATTGCCGTAAGCACATCTGGTTGAGACACATAGTGTGTTGCTTCACCTGAGCACCCATAAGTATCAGTAATACTAACCGAATATGTTCCCTCTCCTACACCAGAAAGATTTTGTCCTGTTTGTCCTGCAACCGACCAGGCGTAAGTGTATGGCATTGTACCGTTGGTCATTTCCGATTGTAGTACTGCTGTGGTTTGTCCGAAGCACAAAACATCCTGAAGTTGATTTATACTAACGGTTCCGGCACCAAAGAAACCAACAGTTGCAGTTGAAATATCTGTACATCCATTTGCATCTGTTACGGTAACTGTATAATCACCAGGGTGTAATCCTGTAACATGATCACCGAAGTGAGACTCTGAAATATCAATTGTGTATCCACCTGCGCCTCCGCTGACATTTGTAATTATTTCGCCATCTAAAAATCCACACTCTGTTGGAACAGTAGTAATATCAACTATCATTTCTGCCGGATCAACCAATGTAGGACACAAAACTAAAGTACACAATGCAGCATCAGTGATAGTAACACAACATGTACCGGCCATCATTCCGGTTGCAGGATTTGCTGTTGAGCCTGTGCACCAAATATAGTCAAAAGGAGCTGTTCCCGAAGTTGGATTTATTTGAATTTGACCTGTAGGTTCTTGATAGCAAAGTGGATTTATTGCAACAATATCGGCTGCAATTCCGGGATTTACAACAATGTTTACGCTTGCGTTTGTAGTACAAGAATTTACATCCGTAACTACCAGAGAGTATGTTCCTGCATTAGTAGTTACACAATTCGCAATAAGTGGATCCTCGTCTGTTGATGTAAATAAGCCAGGTCCAGACCAACTATAACTAGCTCCAATAACCGTAGTTGCATTTAGCTGTATATCCTCTCCTTCGCAATATGGAGAATCGGAACTAATACTTACAGGAGTTATTGAATAAACCACAACATCGGTTGATGCTGTTTGCGTACAACCCGAAACATCTGTTACTGTAACAGTATATGTTCCTGACATTCCAACATCAGCATTTGCGCGTGTTGGATCTTGAACAGCTGAGGCAAATGCACCAGGCCCCGACCAACTATATGAAGCTCCGGCATCGTCACTACCACCATACAACTCAATCGTTTCGCCGGCACAAACCGGACCATTGTTATTTGCAGTAGGATTTATAGGAGGAGCTCCCACCATTTGTACCGAATCGACAAATTCGCAGATACCCTCAGAATCGGTAATCGTTAAGTAATACATTCCTTCGCAAAGATTACTAATCACCTGATTTGTTGATGTAAAGCCTGATGGTCCACTCCAATCGACAAAATAAGGAGCTGTTCCACCGGCTATGTTAGTAACAGAAATTTCTCCATCACAACCTGCTCCACAACCTGCAGATGCGGTAATATCAACATCGGCATTAATACCAACAACAGTAAAGAACAACTGGTTAGCAGCATTAACATTTGTACATTTATCTTCAACACTTCCTGCATTTAATGTTAGCACATAGTCACCTGATTGTGATAGCAAGTCTCCAAGTTGAAGAGTCCAAACATCATCATACCATGTTCCCGAATATGTATTTGACGATGCAGATGTACAAACTGTACTATATGTGTCATCAATTGAATATACGCCATTAGGTCCGGTTAAAACAAAATCGGCAGGCTGCACACTCGAACACCATACAGCTTCGCTAAACTGAACTGTAATTGATGATGAACCACAATAAGGTGCGTAAACCAAATTATCAAGTACAGGAGGCGAATTATCAACAATTGTGGCAGTACTAAGTCCAAAATTTATCGAATATCCATCCTGAGTTGAGCTAAAGTTAGAAACAGTTAAAACATAAGTCTCTCCAGGATTAACAGAAAAACCAGCATTATACAGTTGATTTTCAACAGGTCCGACACAGCTTGATGATCCAGAACCAATACCTGTATTACCACTACCCCCATAAGAATAGTTACAACTAACAGGAGGATGCCCCCCCCAGTCGATTAAATCAAGACAATCAACACCACCATTCAAACTATACAATGCCCAGTCATAATCATCAGACGAAGTTACCGGAGTAATGGTGAATGCAAGATTACCTGATGTTTGTGCTGTAAACGTGTACCAAACATTATTTAATTCTCCTGTAACTAAACAATTTGGACAATTATTAGTGGTTGCACCCATTCCATATTGTGCATTAAAATCAAAGATATCATAGTAATGTCCAGAACCTACGTAGGATTGTGGATGGTTTGAAAAACTGCTACATAAAGGTCTTGCACCAAGACAATCCTGCTCTGTTGGTGTAGGTAAAAACTTATATGCGACTGTACCAAGAGCAGTACCATCAGTTACACATGAAAACTCATATAACCCAATAGAGTATGTTCCACTAGCAGGACAAACCCAAACGAGCTCTGCTCCGTAGCCACAATGGTCATCATTAAAATCATGTACAATTGTCCCAAACTCATCGTGTATATCTATCCGCGGATCGTTTGTATATGAACCTCCCCCCTGACAAAATGAGAAGATTATGACTTCGTCTGTATTTATAAAAAAAGTATATCTATCGCCGGCTTGCACTCCACCAACAGTTTGCCAATTATCGTTAGGTGTTAAATTACCGGCAAGAGTACTACCAGTACACGCAAATGTGCTTTGGGAAACAAAAACCGAAAACGTTATGAGAACCGGAAGAAATATAATGTAAATGTTTTTCATAGTTAATTGTTTTGCTTATATTTATCTAATTTCAAACATATCTGGTTGAGAAATAACCTTTTCCTTTTTCTCATCAGTAAAACTGTCAAATTGCTCCTGCGTAATAACTATTGGATATTCTGCAGTGCCATCTGATTTTTGCTTTTTGTATTTTCTTTTATTATTCTCTATCCATTGCTCCTTTGCCAATCGATAATTTTCAGCATCAAGCTCCTTATCTCCGGTTTTTACATATCTAGGATAATCCTCAGCAGGAGCATAAAATACAGAGCGAGCTGCCATCGCATTTTTATCAATCAACAATTGCCCATCTATTGATACAGAGCTAAATTCAAAATCGTAGCCATGTGATTGTAGTATTGGTCTAATATATTCCGGCTCAACATCGTGAGGTATAAATAGTTGAACACGAGTTTTAAATGATGAACTTGTAAAAATGCGACCATCATTTATTTTAGGGTCAGACAATAAATCATTTAAAAGAAGGGCTCTGTTTTCGTCATCCTCTCCAAGACCTTTCACTTGAAAATAAACTGTTTTAGAGTCTCCCAAATCTTTAACATCAACAAATTCCATTTTCGATTGTGCGATTACATTTGAAAATGCAATAATCAAAAATGCCGAAAACATAAAAATTCTAAATTTCATGGCACAAAATATTATAAATAAAATAACAACTACTAATTAACGATAGCAAACGTACTATCTCACTCATTCCATAATTGCGAAAATAATAAATTTTTCTCAATTAATTAACTTTTTACCAAAATTAAGACGATTTTTATTTAAAAGGTTGCTTACATATAATATAAATTAAATAAATAAGTTATTATTGAGCTGGCATGTGATAAGAATTCGTATTTCCTTTTTTTAAAAGCTTCCATGTCCAAAAAAAATGGACGATGGAAAGTTAAAAAACCTTGCACGATTTTTGGAAAAAATCAAAATAAATTGTGTTAATCACTCAATACACCAAGTGATTAATTGGATTCAAGCTAATTTCCTTCCTCAACGAGAATTGTTTCCTTTGGATATATCTTCCTCATGGTAAAGTCTTCTTGCAGAGTAAAAATATATGTAGCAGAATTAGAAAAAGATTTTCTTGCATACGAAGGTTTGTTAACAAATCTATAAACTCCTGAGCAACCATAATATTTTTCGACGTCCTGCAAGCAGTTCGAAAAGCCTCTGCCATGTCGTGCTAATTTAGTCACAAAAAAGTTTGCCACATCAAAAGCCATAAATGCATATTGATCAGGTGCACATAGAAAAGTCTCTTGATATTTGCTAACAAAGTTTTTTGTTAATGTATCGGAACGATTAATATCGATATTGGAAAAATATGAATATTTAACTTTTGCGTAATAATTTGGATCTATACTCTCGAAACTTAATACTTGTTCGGGACCAATTACAGTAATCTCATGCTTTTTTATTGGGAATAACTCGGTGAATATTTTCATAGTTGCTGCTTCGTGAGCAAATGGCAAAATAAATACATTTTCTTTATCCTCTCTTATAAGATTTTTTACCGACACCATCGATTTTCCATTAAATTTAACCGTAGTAAAATTAATTTTTGAAGTATCGGAATATTTTAGCATTGCTTCCTCAAACTCGGCGGCTAGTTTAATGTAATCAGGCGTGTAGCCTTGAATAAGAATATAATTGTTTTGAGGATTTTGAGAAATATATTTTGCTACATTTTCACGCATTATTTCATCTGACGTTTTTATCAATATATTATTTGGATATTTCTCAAGGATTTCTTGCTCGTTGATGAATGGAAGAATTACAGCTACAGAAGTGTCTTTAAAATTAAGATTAAAATAATCAGCTTGACTCTTAAATGCCGGTCCGATAATAAGATCCGCATCATCAAATTTGTTATTGCTAATTAAATCAGCCAAAATATTATTATCATTCCCAATATCATAAACTTTAAGTTCAATCTTAATATCATAACTTATAAAACCCTCTAATCCTACTAAAAATCCACAATAAAAATCGAGTATTTTTTCTGTAATAGGATATAATCTTTGATCTTTATTGCTGTTTTCCTGATTATATAAATTTCGCAAATTAGATGATACGTCAAAAGGCAATAACATACTAATAACAACTTTATTTCCATGCTTGTACCACAATGCTGTGTCACAAAAATTTTGAGCAGCAAGCTGCGAGCTATCTATGTTAAAATTTATATTTGCCAAACTATCCACCATTCTTTGTTGATCGGTAAGAACGCTAGTTGTTGTTCTAGGAATTCTGATATAGTCTCCCACTTTAAGAGTACTTGTTGTTAAGTCTGGATTAGCGTCAAGAATATCTTGCTGAGTAACATTAAACTTTCTAGCTAAACCATAAAATGTTTCACCCTTTTCCACAAGGTGATAGTAATAATTTATCGTGTCTTTATCTTGTTCGCCTGCATCTGAAATTTCTTTTGATAAAGGAAAAAGAATTTCCTGACCAACTTTTAATCCACTTCCTTTTTTAAGTTTTGAGTTTAAGCTATAAAACTCATCTTCGCTAATTCCATATTTTTTACATAGAGAATAAAGAGTATCTCCCGACTTAACAACATAAACTATTGTTTTTCCATCATCAGACAATTCATGCAAGATTGGGATTCTAATAATTTGATTTACAGCTATTTGCGAATCCAAGCCGACATTCACTTCATTTACTTCATCAATTGAAACATTATAGGCTTTGCATATAGAGTAAAGAGTTTGACCGGGCTCAACGGTATGTAAAATATACTTAACGCCATCAATTACAACTTTCTCATCCGATTTGGTTATTTCAGTTTGTGCAAAAGAAACTGCAAAAGGGAAAATAATAAAAACAATAATACCGAATATCTTTTTCATCTTTTTACGCTTATCAATCTACAAAAATAAAAATTATTTGTTTAAAACGACAACTAAAACAATTTTGCACAAAATAATTTCGGGTTATCATCCCAAATATTAAACCAAACTTAACGTTAGGCCTTTTGACTAATATCGGTAAGCTTAGCGGAGTTTTTAATTATTATATCTTTTGCCTTTAATTCAATAATATCCTCTTGTTCAAATTCTTTAAGGATCTTTATTGTACTTTCGGTTGAAACTGATGCAAATTCGCCTAAATCCTGACGCGTTAACAATGTAAAAACACTTTCTGCACCATACTCAGGTGAGGACAAATACAACAATGCCGAAGCAAGTTTTCCTCTCATCTGTTTGTAAGAAATATTCTTTATCACTTCGAAAAATCTTGCTTCATTTTTGCAATTTTTTGATGTTATTCGCATTGCAAACTCAGCATTATCATACAAGAGATTTTTTAGCGCCAATTTATCTATCATACAAATTCTCGAATTGCGCAGAGCCGTAGCAGTATAATTATATGTTTCTTCACCAAAAATTGAAGAGAAAGCAAGAAACTCACCCGAGTGAGCAAGGCGAATATTTATTTGTTTTTCGAAACCTGTCTGCAACGATATTTTCACTAATCCATCTATAATAAACATCACGTAAGGAGAAAAAGCGCCTTGCTTAAAGATTTGCTCACCTTTAAGATATGATAATTGCTTTTTTTTATCACTTATAAATTCAAGTTCTTCGGGATATAAGGTTTGAAAACATTTTGAACTATCTTCAATCTTGTTTTGTTTGTCCATTTTCTTCGTTTTTGCAAATTTAGTTATTTTATGATTAGTAATAAGTAATTTTAGTACAAACCTATCAAATGACAATTTAAAAGCTAACCTATCTTAGCATTTATCTTGGTTTCTTTCACGACATTTCTTTAATCAAATTGAGATATTGCTTGTTTATTTGCAAAACGAAATTATTAAACATTAAAAATAAAAATTTATGAAAATGCTTCAGACAAATTTACATGAGATTGAAACAGCAGAAGAGCTAAAAAAAATGCAAGAAGATAATCCAAACCTAATGGTATGTTGTGGACGTATGGGGCCCATGTGTATTCCTGTTTACGACATTATGGAAGAGCTCGAAGAAGAACGCGAGAACGTAAAATTTGCAGTTATGGCTTTTGATACTCCGGAAGCAGGAATAATTAGAAATGATCCGGCTTGCAGAGGTTTTATGGGATTACCATTTACAATGTATTATAAAAATGGGGAAGTTGTTGCAGCAACAACAAGCATTCAAAACAGACAACAAATCACAAAAATTTTAGACGAAAAATTTTAAGCCGGGTTTTCGTAACGGGTTCCGGTTTGCTAGTCATTCCGGAACTTTTTTTTAACCATAAAAAATGGAAAATGGAAAAAATATTTGATGTAATAATTATTGGCGGCGGACCGGCAGGACTAACTGCAGGGATATACAGCTCAAGAGCAAAACTTTCGACGGTTATTCTTAATGAGGGCTCTTATGGTGGTCAAGTTGTGATGACAAATGAGGTAGCTAATTATCCGGGAGTAGAGCTAACCAATGGCTATATTCTTGCTAACACCATGAAAAAACAAGCAAAAGACTTTGGCTGCAAACTATTAAGCAATATTAAAATTATAAATTACGACATAAAAAGCCAAATAAAAATCTTAACATTAGATGATGGACGTATTATCAAAGGCAAGTCGGTGATATTTGCTACCGGAGGTCGTCCTAGATACTTAAATGTGCCTGGTGAGGATACTTTTAAAGGAAGTGGCGTCTCGTATTGCGCAACTTGTGATGGAGATTTCTTTAGTGGAAAAGAAATAATTGTTGTTGGTGGTGGTAATTCTGCTCTAGAAGAAGCAGGCACTCTGACAAATTATGCAACAAAAGTTACAATAGTTCACCAATTTGATCACTTTCAGGCTTTCCCTGCTGTAATCGAGGAAGCCAATGCAAACCCAAAAATTGAATTCATAATGGAATCCAAAATTGCTGAGCTTCGTGGCGACGAGTCTCTTAAAAAAGCAATTATTGAAAACCTCTCAACAGGGAATAAGACAGAAATGCCTATAGACGGAGTATTTGTTTTTATTGGATATGTTCCAAATACCGAAGGACTTGAAGATATTCTAACATTAAATGGCAACAATGAAATAATTGTGGATATGGATATGAAAACTGAAATACCCGGAGTCTTTGCAGCCGGTGATAGTATAGCAAAACGATATCGTCAAATTACTACAGCAGTTGCTGATGGTACCATTGCAGCATTAAGCGCTGCAGAGTATCTAAGGACAAAAATTGATTAGTTTGATAAAAGAACATAAAATTCACCTTCTACAAAAACCTGATTCCTGCTCTAAAACCAAAACGTATGGGTGCAGTAACCATAGGCCATCGGCTATCAGAATATCTGACATCATCGATAATAAAAGTATCATTACTAAATTCTGAAGTCAGATATCGGTAACCTAATCCCATCCCAAAATTTGTTTCAATAAAAAATATTTCCGAGGCAAAAACTGTTACGCGATACACTAAACTAAGATCATATCTATGTCCAACAGGATTAACCTCATTATCGTAGAATTGAATATAATCTAATTCTCTGTTTACAATATTCGCATTTAGAGTTTCAAAATTATATATTCCAACTCTTGCCTCTAAACATAGCTTTTGCTCCATTTCCTCAAAAGTAAGATCACCAAGTGTCACCCAATATGAGATTTCATATCCGGAATAAGTGTTTGTAGATTTTTCGCCATCAGGAACATACATCCATGCTCCAAATCGGTATTTATCAGTAAAACCATTATATTGGCAATACCTAAAGCCTTGTTCAAAACCACTGATTTTAATGTCTCCCATGACTGAAAACTGACTGTATTTATTCAGATATAAAAGCTTTAAAGGAGCAAATCCTATTCTGAATCCATACTGCTCGCGTCTATTTCGCACTCTTTCAACTTCTAATTTCTCAGCTTCTATCTCAAGAATTTTATTTTGGACAGCTTCAGCTTTTTCTAGGTTTCCGGCATATAAAAATGTTTCATATAAAAACTTAAGTTCAGTGTCATCATCCATAACATTATACTTGTCTTTATATAAAAGAGCAGCCTCATTTATTTTATTCTTAATTAGATTAGACAAAACCTCGCTATTAGTAGTATCTGCAATAGATTTTGTTAGCTCAATAAAGTGTTTTAATTCATATTTGTCGGAAGTTTCGTTTAACACCGCCAAAGAGTAATAATCAATCCCTTTTTTCGGTTCATCAAGTAAGAAAAAAGAGTCTGCAAGTCGCAAATACAATTGTTTTGATTCTGTTGAGTGATGAATGTTTTTCACGACATCATTTTCTAACTCGACAATAAGATTCTTTTCGTCTTGGATTAAACTAAACTCGTTGTCTAACATTTTTTGATCAAAATAAAAATTCGCCAAATATTCTACCAACAAAGTACTAAAATTGATTTTATCTGACTTGTTTTCAGTTAATGGAATAATATTCCTGAGTATTTTAAAAATTCGACTTTGTTCAAAATGCAATTCGGGTTCAGTAAAAATATTAGCCGGGAAAAAATCTCCATAGACATAGTACATATCATCAATATATGATTTTCCCATTTCGAGAGCTGTTTCCTTATCTCCATCCTCAACTGAATGAAGAAAACTTAAAAACACCTGATCAAAAAATAGCTGTTCAAATTCCACCACATTTTCGGGTTTATAATTGAGCTCGTAATATGGAATTTCAGTTACAGTTGGACGCAAGATAAAGCACTTTTTAATAAAAGACCTCGCCAAACTGTCGGTAAAAACACTATTTGTTTCTTCAATCTGATTAAACCACGCACCTTGCAAACACGAACGTGTAATCATAAAGTTTGCGTCTTCAATAAGATTACGATTATTAAGTTTAGCTTCTTCGCATTGAGCAATACCAAGTTTTATACAGTTCAAAGCCTCAATTGACTTCAAATAAATCAGGCTATCGTTCTCACCTGTAATAGACAATTCATAAATATCCAGATATATTTGCCCGGCTCTATTAAAATTGGTTTGCCAATATTCGAGATTTTTAATTGCCTGAGACTGAGAAATCAGTAAATTTGAGGACAACAATACAAAAAACACAAGTATAAGTTTTCTCATCGAATTTAATTTTACAGATGCTTTTTGCAGCAAAAATCATACCTAAAGCAAGTTTTACCCTTGCGATTTTCCGGACTCGCCTACAAATTGATCTGATTTGTTTTTAAAAAGGATATTAAACGATGTTAAACTTCCGTAAGAACGAGTAATATATTGCTGAATGGCAATTTTTTCGTCTTCTTCGATATTGCTTGAATTAACTTTTTGCTCCAAAACTCTAATTCTATCACGAACCATAACAATTTTCTTAAAGAATGTTGCTATTGGCATTTCGTAAGATTTTAAATCGGAATTTCCGGGATGAAAAACAATTTTACCACCTCTCCATTTGTCGGCAATTGGAACAACTTCCTGAATATCGGAGAAGTCGCGCAGAATTCTTATTAAACTTTGTTCAATTTGCTCATAACTGATTAAATCGTCGGGTTGTTCTAAAAGGTCGAGAACCTCAATTCCATCAAAATTTTTGGCAATTTCGCGAGTTCCAAAATCTTTAAACGTAATTAAATGAGTATTAGCTTTAACTTGTATAACCACACCAAAGCCATAATCTTTGTGATTAAGTCGTGTACCAATTCCTAATTCCATATTATTTTCTGATTAAACGATGAAAGTAATTTTCAAAAGTCATAGAGCGCCTGTATTCGATATAAACGTATGGTTTATTTTTATTTCGACGACTAACACCGCTCTTTTTAGTTGACAGCTCTATTTTGTAATATCCGTTTAACAAAACATAAAAGTTTAATACATTTTTTGCAACAGCATCAAACTCAAAGTATTTATATGTTGCACCAGGGCTAATTTCCCAATCTTTATTCTGAAGATTTACTCCTTCGACATAAACAATATCACTAATTGCTAGCAAGTAATCAGTAATTTCTTTTTCTATTTTTTTTTCCCTATAAATAGCAGGTCTTGGTCTAATAAAGTCTCTAACATCTGTTTGCAAACTATCGAGAATTCCATTTTCTCCTTGCAACAATTCTAGTTCTTGTGTGCTTTTAGCATCAACCTGCTTCAGTCTATTGATTAGACTTTGAGTTTCGGTATCCGCCGGCAACTTCTCTAGGTATCTAATATCTGCACGATAAGCCGATTTACTAATATACTCATTTTGAGCTAAGACAACACTCGAAGCACAAAACACAAAACATAAAAGCAGTAATCGTGAAATTTTCATTTTTTTAGTTTACACCTGATAATTAAATACAAAGTTAAAATTTTTGATAATTAATTTTACTTTTTTTTAATTTTTTTTCAATGTTGTCCGATAAAACGTTAAAAAAATCGACCAAAGGGAGGAATTTCATCACGTTGCAATATATTATTTTATTTTTGCCAGACAACAATGTTTTTTTAATTTTTTGTCCTGATTATAGCTGTTATATGGTCGAGACTTGTTTATTTCATATAAAGCATTATTTTACCCTTGAATACCTTTTGAAAAATTTCGGTTTTAATTTTTTTAAAATTATATTTGCAAAAAAATAAATGTTAAACCTTAAAACATAAAAAAATGGCAGTAGTAAAACCATTTAAAGGACTTCGTCCGCCACAAGAATTAGTAGAGAATGTTTCATGTCTTCCTTATGATGTAATGAACAGTGCCGAAGCAGCCGAAATGGCAAAAGGCAAAAAAGAATCGCTATTACATGTTACTCGTGCAGAGATCGATTTACCAGAAGGTACTGACACTCACAGCGAAGTTGTTTATGAAAAGGCTGTCGAAAACTTCAAAAAAATGCAATCAGAAGGTTGGTTGGTTCAAGACGAAGAAGCCAAATTTTATATTTATGCACAAACAATGGATGGCAGAACTCAGTATGGTATAGTTGGATGTGCATGGTATCAGGATTATTTTAACGAAATTATCAAAAAACATGAGCTTACTCGTCCCGATAAAGAAGAGGACAGAATGGTACTTACAAACTATACAAATGCGAACATTGAGCCTGTTTTTTTCTCTTATAAATCTGTTGATGAAATTGACCAAATTGTTGAGAAAATTGTAAAAAATCAGGCTGCTGACTACGATTTTGTTGCCGAAGACGGATTTGGACATCATTTTTGGACTATTAATGACGCTGCTGTTAACAAAAGAATCGAAGAATTATTCGAAACAAAAGTTCCATTTATGTATGTAGCTGACGGACATCACAGAACTGCTGCTGCAAGTCGTATTGGTAAAGAAAGAACCGAGAATAACCCAAATTCAACAGGAACAGAAGAACACTGTTATTTTATGTCGGTAATTTTCCCTGACAATCAGTTGAAAATTATTGATTACAACAGAGTTGTAAAGGATCTTAACGGACTTGACAAAGAAGATTTCATGAATCGTTTGGTGGAAAAATTCGTCATTCAGGATATGGGTACTGATATTTACAAACCTTCATCTTTACACGAATTTAGCATGTATATCGACGGACACTGGTACAAAATGAACGCATTGCCGGGAACATACAACGATAACGACCCAATCGAAATTCTAGATGTTAATGTTTTATCAAAATACGTTCTTGACGACATTTTAGGAATTTCTGATTTAAGAACAAGCAAAAGAATAGACTTTGTTGGTGGAATTCGTGGTTTGGGTGAGTTAAAAAAACGTGTTGACTCAGGCGAAATGGCTGTTGCTTTTGCTCTATATCCAGTATCGATGGATCAACTTATTAATATCTCTGATTCTGGAAACATTATGCCTCCTAAAACAACATGGTTCGAGCCAAAACTTCGTTCGGGGCTTGTAATTCACAAACTTGACTAATTTAAAACCTTATACTAATAAAGCCTGACAAAGCTATTGCTAATCAGGCTTTATTTTTTTTCAAATGGAGATAGCAATTATTATCAGCATATTGATTTTTTTTCTTTATAGTGCAACTATAATTGTTTTCGCATTTTCGTTTTTTTTACATAAGCCAAATAATTTTCCGACAACACAAACCAAATTTGTCAGCGTTATAATCGCTTGTCGTAACGAAGAAAAAAACCTACCTAAATTACTCGAAAGTCTAAAAAATCAAGATTATCAGGGAGGACATGAAATAATAATTGTTAATGATCATAGCTCTGACAAATCAACAGAAATAATTAATGATCTTTATTTTGATGGTTTGTATTTATTTGAATTACCTAGAAATCTTTCGGGGAAAAAAGATGCTCTAAGATTTGGAGCTAAAAACGCCAAAGGAGACATTTTACTTTTTACCGATGCCGATTGTATTGTGCCAAAGAATTGGATCACAATTATGTCAACCCAATTAACAGCACAAAATTCAGATATGCTTTGTGGTCCGGTAGAATTCAAAAAAACAAAATCGTTTTTAAACGGATTATTCCGATTAGAATTTATGAGTTTGACTGGAAGTGGCGCAGCGGGTTTTTTCATCAACAAACCTTTTATGTGCAATGGTGCAAATTTTTCAATCCGAAAAGATATCTATCTTAAAAATATGGATTTAATAAGAGATGACTTTTCATCAGGAGACGATGTATTTCTCTTACATCAGATTTCTAAAACCGGAAAAGCAAAGTTCTTGTTACAAAGTGATGCCATTGTTAAAACCAACTCACCACAATCACTTAAAGATTTTTTTTCACAACGTATTAGGTGGGCATCAAAAACAACAGGTTATCGCGATTCTTTTTCAATATTTATATCTGTAACAACTTTTGCTATGTCATTTATTCTGATAACACTTTTAGCAATTGCAATTGTTTCTAGTAATTTTTGGACTCTTTTCTTTATTGGATTAGGTTCTAAAACCATAGCTGATATTTGTTTTTTGATTCCGGTTACAAAATTTTACCGTGACCAAAAACTATTACTAATTACTCCTGTTTTACAGATTTTTTATCCAATTTATATTATTCTAACGGCCACTATATCATTATTCTACAAGCCATATTGGAAAGGACGTAAAATTAAATAAGCCCAACCTTATTACAAGTTTAAACTATTTTTAGCTACAATAACACATCAAATCAGTTACCCATCTCTGAGATAAACTTAATTCTGACTAATCGAACTTCCTCTTCGCTATATCCTGTATCGTTAAGTTCTTCCATAGCTTCTTGCAAGGAATCGGTTTCGGCATCTTCTTTAAAGTAGAGATAAATATCCTCGACAACATCTTCGTCTAAAATAGAATCGAGGTAGTAATCAATATTTATTCTGGTTCCGGAATTTACGATTGCTTCAATTTCGTCGAGTAAATCACTCATTTCCAAACCTGTAGCATTGCAAATTTCGTCGAGAGGCATTTTTTTATCAATGTTTTTAATAATAAAAACTTTATTTGTAGATTTATTAACAACAGATTTTACGACAAAATCCTGCGGTCTTTCTATTTCGTTTTCCTGAACATGTTTGCTAATCAACTCTATAAACTCTTTGCCGTATTTTTGAGCTTTTCCCTGTCCAACACCGGAAACCATAGTTAGTTCCTCCATAGTAATCGGATATTGGATAGCCATATCTTGTAAAGACGGGTCGCTAAAAATAACAAAAGGCGGTAGATTAAGTTTCTTTGCAATAGATTTTCGCAGGTCTTTTAACATTGCAAATAAAACAGCATCTGTAGCAGATCCGCCACCAAAACCGACATCACCTTCGGTGTCACCATCTTCATAATTGTGGTCTTTAGTAAGCATTATGCTATATGGTTTTTCAAGATATTCGCGACCTTTATCGGTAACTTTTAGCAAGCCATAATTTACAATTTCTTTCTCGATAAACTGATGAATAAGCATTTGTCGGATAACTGCTTTCCAATGTCTGGCATTTTCTTCACCACCTAGACCAAACTCTTCAAGTTCTTGATGTTTATATGTTGCAATTTCGGCAGTTTTCTTACCGGTTAAAATATTAACAATATGTTCGGCTTTAAATCTCTCTTTAACTCTAACAATAGTGTTTAATAATGTTAGAATATCCTCTTTCCCTTCGAATTTTGGTTTTGGACTGAGACAATTATCACAATTTCCGCAGTCTTCGGTCATTTCTTCGCCAAAGTAGTTCAATAACTGCTTAACACGGCAGACACTTGATTCAGCGTAAGATACAGTTTCGAAAAGCAATTGTTTTCCTATTTCCTGCTCATTTACCGGTTTATTCTGCATAAACTTCTCAAGTTTCTGAATATCATCATAACTATAAAATGTAATACATTTACCTTCGCCACCATCACGTCCGGCACGACCTGTTTCCTGATAATACCCTTCGAGGCTTTTAGGAATGTTATAGTGGATAACAAATCTCACGTCAGGCTTATCGATACCCATTCCAAAGGCAATAGTTGCAACAATAACATCAACTTCCTCGTGTAGAAACATATCCTGATTTCTGGAACGGGTTGCCGAATCCATACCAGCATGATATGCAAGAGCCTTTATATCATTGACAACGAGCATTTCGGCAAGTTCTTCGACTTTTTTTCTGCTAAGGCAATAAATTATACCTGATTTTCCCGCATTATTTTTTATGTATCTAATAATTTCCTTTGACGCTTTTAGTTTTGGTCGCACCTCATAATAGAGATTGTGTCGTCTAAAAGAAGACTTAAAGACCTCTGCATCAAGCATATCAAGATTTTTTTGAATATCGTGTTGCACTTTTGGTGTTGCAGTTGCGGTTAAAGCCATTAGTGGAGCTCTACCAATTTCATTAATAATAGGACGAATCCGCCGATATTCGGGTCTAAAGTCGTGTCCCCATTCCGAAATACAATGCGCCTCATCAACAGCAAAAAAAGAGATTTTAAACTTTTTTAAAAACTCAACATTATCTTCTTTTGTTAAAGACTCTGGAGCAACATACAATAGTTTGGTTTTACCTTGCAAAATATCATCCTTGACTTGAGCAATTTCGGTTTTATTAAGAGATGAGTTAAGAAAATGTGCAACTCCGCTGTCAGTACTAAAACCTCTCATGGAATCAACCTGATTTTTCATAAGGGCGATAAGTGGAGAAATAATAATTGCTGTTCCTTCCAACATTAAAGCCGGAAGCTGATAACAAAGAGACTTCCCGCCTCCTGTTGGCATTAAAACAAAACTATCTTTCCCCTCCAGCAAACTAAGTATTACCTCTCTCTGAAGACCCTTAAAAGTATCAAAACCAAAATACTTTTTTAAGAGCTCATGTATTTTTTTTTCGTTATTGTCCATTATAAAAGTTATAATTCTGTATTATTTCAAAATTAAGATAATTTTTTTATTATAAAAATGATTTTCCCGAAATGGGTTAATAAAATTACAATTAATTTCTAAAAGAAACGTTAAAATGTAAATTTATACTAAATTAGCAAAAAAAAACTAATGTCAGGGTTAAATACAAAAAAAATTATCGAGACAGGTAAAAAAACTATTGAAGCAGAGGCAAAAGCTGTTCATAACCTAATAAACTATATTGACGACGACTTTGCCAAGGTTATTGAGAAAGTCATCAATTCTAAAGGACGTCTTATAGTTACAGGAATCGGTAAAAGTGCGAATATTGCTATGAAGATTGTTGCAAGTTTAAACTCCACAGGAACACCATCTATTTTTATGCACGCTGCCGATGCTATACATGGCGACTTAGGTATAGTTCAGTCCGACGACATTGTGATGTGTTTATCAAAAAGTGGCAATACTCCAGAAATAAAAGTATTAATACCATTAATTAAAAGCAACGGAAATATTGTAATTGCCTTAGTTTCTGATATAGATTCTTTTCTAGCTAAATCGGCCGACTATGTTTTAAGAGCAACAGTAAACGAAGAAGCTTGTCCCTATAACTTAGCTCCAACATCCAGCACAACCGCACAACTAGTTATTGGAGATGCACTAACCGTTGCTCTGCTCGAAGAAAGAGGCTTTACTTCGGATGATTTTGCAAAATTTCATCCCGGTGGTTCTTTAGGCAAACGACTTTATCTCAAAGTTGACGACCTTATTAAACTAAATGAAACACCAAAAGTGCAGGAAAATGACAATCTTACTACGATAATATCTGAAATAACAAGTAAAAGACTTGGAGCTACTGCGGTTGTTGATAATAACAACTCTGTTATTGGGATTATTACTGATGGTGACCTCCGAAGAATGTTAGTTAAATTTGGAAATGATATTACAAATCTCGATGCAGGTAAAATAATGAGTAAAAATCCTAAAACAATCGAAACAGGGGAACTAGCGGTAAATGCATTACGAATTATTCGTCAAAATAATATTACTCAGGTAATTGTAATAAATAATAACGAATATGCCGGTATTGTACATTTACATGATTTGATGCGAGAAGGAATTGTCTAGTGATAGACTACTCACTTGAAAACTGTTTTAGCATTTGTCTGTACTTTGAAAAAACCTTTGCACGACTAACAAATCCAATATATTTACCATTATCAACAACCGGAAGGTTATAGTCATCCGATTTTTCAAATATTTCGGCTACTTGTTTAACACTCATACTTGTATCAACAATATTTCTGGGCATATACATAAGATCTTTTACAAAAATCGAATCGTACAACTCGGGACTAAAAATCATGTGTCTAACATGATCCAGAAAAATAAGCCCTTTTAAATGATTATCTTCGTCAACCACAACAAAAACATTACGAGTTGAGTGTTTAATGACCTCAACTAAATCTCTAAGAGTACTATCTTCTTTAAGAGTATAAAAGTTCTTTTCGATAAGATTTTCCATTCTCAACATCGATAACATATTGTTATCAGCGTTGTGAGTAAGCAAATCGCCTTTTTTTGCCAAAAGAATTGTATAAACTGAGTTAGGCATAAATACTTTTACAGTAAAATAGGCTATAGCCGAGACAATCATCAAAGGTACAAATAGATTATATCCACCGGTAATTTCAGCAATTAAGAATATTGCAGTAAGTGGAGCATGAATTATCCCTGCAATAAGTCCTGTCATTCCGACAAGGGCAAAATTAATTCCCGAAATATCGAAGCCCAAAGAATTGGCGACTTTAGTAAAAAGCAATCCAAGATTTGCACCAAGGAACAAAGCCGGAGCAAAAATCCCCCCTACTCCACCTGCATTAAAAGTTGCTCCTGTTGCGAAAATCTTAAGC
The DNA here is from genome assembly GCA_016937855.1 of Bacteroidales bacterium. GTDB lineage: Bacteria > Bacteroidota > Bacteroidia > Bacteroidales > ML635J-15 > Bact-19. The sequence continues at coordinate 36,024 of JAFGVU010000160.1, forward strand.
AATATTATTGCGAAAAGAACAACTACAATTCCTAACCATGAGTTCCAGTTTTGATACAGAGTATTGTCAAATAAATAAGAGAGGTCTCCCTTAAGTGCCATATTTACAGATTCGTAACCCTCACCATACAAACTTGGGAATAAAAACACCATAAGTCCGAGAGCAAAAACACAAAAAATAAATTTGCCCCATTGAGATTTCCATTTTTTAAAAGTTTTGTTAATCCACAAATACAATTTTGAGAAATAAACCGAAAGCAAACCACACAAAACTCCAAAAAGAATATAAAAAGGCACATCACTAAGACGGAAAAGATCTGTTTTTTCAACGAAATACAAAAAATTCTGCCCCATAAACAGATAAGAAGTTAGGGCAGCAGATAATGATGCAAGCAATAACGGCAGTAGGGATGCCATAGTTAAATCGAGCATAATTACTTCGAGAGTAAAGATTATGGCGGCAATTGGAGCTTTAAAAATAGCGGCAATTGCACCCGTACACGCACAGCCAATCAGCAATATCACCTGACGATAGCTAAGATGAAACAATTGTCCAATATTGCTCCCAATTGCGGCTCCTGTAGCAACAATAGGACCTTCTAGTCCAACAGATCCCCCAAACCCGACAGTTAGTGAACTACCAACAATTCTCGACCACATATTATGCCTTTCAATCTTTCCCTGATTACGCGACATATTATACAAAACCATTGGTATTCCATGTCCCAATCCTTTTTTAACGATAAACTTTACAAACAATACTGTAAGCAAGATTCCAATTGCTGGAAAAACAATATAAAGATAGCTAAATGAGTATTTGTCTATGATAAAAACAGCTAGATCGCGTACTAAATGAACAGTATTTTTCATCACAACAGCTGCTATTCCGACAGCCACACCAACAACCACAGCAAGTATCAACATAAAGTTTTTATCACTTATATGTCGCATACGCCAAATTAAAAATCTTTTTAGTGCTCGTTTAAAGTCCATCATTGAATTTTACTTTTGCAAAGATGATACATTTTTAATTATCTAAAAAACTTTATTCGATGATTTATTTAGGTTAAATTTGTATCTTTGAGTAAATAACAAATTATAGATAAATGAAAAATTACGATATTGGGATAGCCTTAAGTGGTGGTGGATCAAGAGGATTTGCTCATCTTGGGATATTGCAGGCTTTGGAAGATAGAGGGATCATCCCCGATATAATTTCTGGAACCAGCGCAGGCTCTATTGCAGGAGCTCTTTATGCAGGTGGAAATAAACCTTACGATGCATTTAAAATATTAAAAAAAACCAAATTTACAGATTTTACAAAATTTCATCTGCCAACCGATGGCTTATTTTCTTTCGACAACTTAAGATCAAAACTTGAAAAACTCATATCCGCCAAAAACTTCGAAGATTTAAACATTCCAATGTACGTATGTGCAACAAATTTTAATGATGGAACGGCCGAATATTTTAACAGAGGGCCTCTTCACATTGCTATACAAGCTTCATGCGCCATACCGGTATTAATTGCTCCGGTTAAAATTAATGACATCCTTTATGTTGATGGCGGTTTAGTTGATAACTTACCTGTACGGCCTTTGGTTAGAAGATGTAAAAAGATTATTGGAGTAAATATTTCGCCTTACGAAAAAATCGATAAAATCGATAGTCTGTTTCAAGTCGCTACCAGAACCTTCCAAATAAGTCTTGATAATAATGTAAGATATAATAAAAGCAAATGTCACTTTTATATCGAACCAAAAAATATGGTCAAGTATAATATGCTGGAAACAAAACACAGCGACGAAATCTTTGAAATCGGATATAATCATGCAAAAAAAATGACTCTAAAGGGGTTATTGTAAACCAGAATAGATAGGTTAGAATATAACAATACTAACAACGCACAAAAACAATTAAGCTCCTAATGAGGATAGGGATATAACATTTATCCCATCATTGCGTGTATAACTTATTCCAGTACCAGTAATTATATTCAATGATTTAGGTAACTCAACCTTCCGCTCATCAAGTACTGATACTAGTTTTTTTAGGTTATTTGCGGCTTCTTCAATTTGGCCTACACCAAGTTTTATTTCAAAAGCGCACCAATCTCTATTGTGCCTCTGAACAATGGCATCTACCTCCAAACCACTTGAGTCCTGATAATGAAATACTTTTGCATCACTAGCTTGTGCATAAACACGAAGTTCATGTACAACAAGAGATTCAAACAAAAAGCCTGTAAACTTTAAATCATTAAGCAGGGCATCTTTATCAAGCCCTAATGTGGCTACTGCAAGCGAAACATCAGAAAAATGCCGCTTTGGAGATTTTCTCAGCGAGTATGAGGAACGAATGTGTGTATTCCAAGCAGGTTGATTTTCGATTATCATCAGCCTATCAAGCGCATCGAGATAATCGTAGATAGTAGGCCGAGAAATGTCAACAAACTCTCTCTCACTAATATCCGTTTCTATGGTTGAGATATCAACTATTGTTGCCACATTACGGGATAAAGAGCGCAACAAGTTTATAACCTTTACAGGATCACGCTTTATATTTGAAACACGACTCATATCAACTTCGGCCAGTAAATCCACATAAGCACGATTAATATCAATGGCTTGATTCAATTTTTTCCCTATCATTACAGGAAATCCACCAATAATAAGGCGCTCAACAATAAATTCCAAATCTGTAGGCTCATCATAAACATCTATTTTATCAGAATTAAATAGGCTTTTCAAACTCACCTTACCATCAGAGTAACCCAATTCTTGCCAACTCATGGTTCTCATATCCAAAATTGTAAATCTGCCAGCACCTGAGTGCATCTTAATACTCTCCTCTGGATTTGATGAGCCTGTCAAAATAAATTGTGCAGGTAAATTCCGTCTATCAATTTCGTGCCTAATATAATTCCAGATTTTAGGATATTCCTGCCATTCATCAATTAGACGAGGCGTTTTTCCAACTAATAATCGCTGGGGCGAAGTATCCATTAAAAGCGCAACTTGGTCATTTTGATCTAACTCTAAAATACTACCGGCAAATTGTTTCGCCGACTCTGTTTTTCCGCAAGCCTTTATTCCTCTAATGAGTAATGCTCCAGCAGCTTCTAGTTTTCTTTCCAACTCGCCATCTGATATTCTTTTCAAATATTCCATTTTGTATCCAATGAAAATTACAACACAAATATACGACATATTTTACAAATTTTAAAACTTTTACTTTACAGATTTTAAAACTTTTACTTTACATATTTTAAACATTTTACTTTACAGATTTTAAAAGTTTTACTTTACAGATTTTAAAAAATTGGTGTCTAACAAAAATAAATCGTAACTATTTAGGTTAATCTTATTTGTGAGTTTGATTTTTTGACATTTAGATTTCAACGAATTGCATAGGGCATAGGGCTAGTATTGTGAGCAGCAATATATTTGGCAATACCGAAATGAATTATTTAATAGTCTAAACGACGCTGCGCTTGTTTATACTAAAAATAATTTCAATCGGCATTTAC
>JAFGVU010000161.1 GCA_016937855.1 Bacteroidales bacterium
AGTCTCTGTTCAACAGATTACTAGTGGCGAGCGTTAGTTATAAAAATGAATTTAGGTACAAATACGGATAATCATTTTATTTTATTATTTATTCTTTGTGCTTGCTCAAAGCCACTTTTATCATCATATCTATAAATATAATATCCTTTAAGGTCCGTTTCAGAATTTGAATACCACTCAATAACTAATGCATTTTTATCTTGCTTTATAGTTTTAATAATTGGCTTTTCGGGAGCAGAAACATCTGGCATTCGCGATAATGCCAGTTCGGAATAGTCGCTTCGGTTATAAGCTAAATCTACAGCAACAACTTTATAAACAAATTCATTTTTTGCATTAACAGGTAGATTATCAGTAAGTGTTGTTGTTTTAATCGGTTCTGAATTTAGTAATAGAAATGCGGATTCTGGGCCAATGCTTCTATAAACACAATAACCCATAATATCATCATCTTTGCATGCCTGCCAACTTAAAACGATCTTGCCTACATCGGCTACTGCTACAAGAGACTGAGGTGTAGAAGGAGGAAAAACATCATTAATTTCTACCGGATATATTTCAGATAATGCTTCGTTTCCACTATCATCAATAGCTGCAACTCTATAGTTATAAACTCCTATATCAGATAAGGTATCTATATAAATGTTTTTTTCTTTTAATAGAATATTTGGGGTTATACAAGTAAAAACTGTATCATTTGCAATTGTTCGATATATTTTATACCCAGCAAGATCTGGGACATTTTCATTTTCCCAATAAATACTTACAATTTTTCCTTCTGTATTACAAACAAGTTTATCAGGAGCAACAGGAGGCTCCATATCTTTAATTGTTACTGATATTTTAGGACTTTCATTACTCTCTCTACCAAAATAGTCAATTGATTTAAGAGTATATATATACTCATTGCCTGTAACTAAGCTATCATCTGTATAGAAGTAATCGGTATAATTATCATTTTCATCTACGCCTGCAAGTACAGGTACAGAAGTAATTTTCACCATCTCTTGCCCTTTTATAGCACGATAAATATAAACTCCAATAAACTTATCCTCATCAGGTTTCCATGAAAAATGCAATGAATTTCCTTCCTGGGTAGTTTTTATATCCTTAGGAGCTTCTGCTGGTATATACTCAGTTGCAACAATCCAATCAGACAATCCAATTTGTTTTTGAGTTTCGTCATTTGAATATGAAATCATATATCTGTATTTATTCCCTCTTGAAACCCCCGAATCAATAAATTGTATTCCAAGAAATTCAGACAAATCAGGATATTGAACAGATTTTATCATTAAAATAAGTTTTGTCATGCCATCAAGTTCAGATGCTTTATTTACAAGTACTTTATTTTGAAGTAAATCGAGAACTTTATCTTTTTCAACAACATTATCAGGAATCGCAATTCCTTTTACAATAGGTTTTTGTGAAATAAGCACCCATGCATTTTTACCTTCATCCTGCCTAAATACATAAATTGGTTGATCGAAATAAATGTTTTCCGAATACCATTTTATTATCATACTGCCATTATTCGAATTTGATACAAGAACCTTGACATTATCTTGAGCTGAAACAACAGAAAAGTTGATAAGCATGCAAATTGATAATATTACTTTAAGTATTTTCATAATATTAAATCTTAAAATTAGTATCAAGGTCAAATCCACATGTTATAATGCTGAGGAATCTAGCTCTACCTGAGACCGTTCCAGATACATAACGATTATAATAACTTAATTGCCCAGATAATGATATACTTGCAACTTCAAAATCACCAAAAGTACATAGAGTCCCACTTGTATTAACATCAAGAGCTGCTCTAAAGTTAACATTAAAAGTAGCTCTTTCAATAATAATACTTGGTCTATATTGTATGGTCGCCAAAATATCTGCTTTTAAAGACATCTCAGCTGTAATTCCTAAATCGCAAACATCATTACCTACAGAGCCCGAGAACCCACTTCTCAAAAGTGCACCCAAACCAACTGTAAACCTGTTTGGATCTAGAGCAAAATATCCTGTTAACCTAACAGGACCATTTGCACAATAAGGTTGCACAACAACAGGGCTTTCTTTTGTTGCAAGATTAACATGCCATGTATTAGGATTTATATCAACATGCAGTTTTCCGTGTCCACACACAGCAGGACCTTTTGCCTCACCGAAGAAATCACCAACAAATTGTTCGGTTTGCTGGGTATATGTCATACACCCTAGGCCTTCGATCACGGGATTTTGTCCTGGAGCATTACCCCAATTACTTGTAACCTCAAATCCCACATCCTCAAGACCACCCGATTCGGTAAACTTTACTTCCATTGTACCTGTCCCCTGAACAACTTCTCCTTTGCTGGCAAAGTCAACATAGTCAACCAAAACATATACCCCATACGAAACCGACGGATCTACAGAATAATCAACTGTTATTTCTCCAGGTTCGAATGATATCTCAGGCATTTCAAAGTCTATATTCAAATCAGGCAAAGTAAATTCAATATCAGGAATATCAGGGAAATAAAAGGACCAATCAGGCCAATCTAATTGTGGAAGATCAGGAATTCTAAAATATATTGCTCCCCAATCAATTCCAGGCCAAATCATTATAAATCGACACAAATCTTTGTCGGGAAACATTTCATGTATTTGTGGCCATGTAATACTCGGATTCTCTACTTTAATTACTGACCAATCTTCATCATCCATAATTACTTCTAAGTCCTCATATTCGGGGTCAGGTAATTCTTCAAGTACTTTATTAAATAAATATCCTGAAAGTTGACATACATCAGGAAATGTTGGCCATTGAAGGTCTGGCATTTGGCAAAGTAAATCTCCCCACTGCATTCCCTGAGCATTATCGGCAATAACTTTTTCGCACCAATTATAACCTGGGAATAATTTTGCCAATCTGTCGTAAGTAAATTTGTGATATTTGTCTTGAATACCACCTTCTGTATATTCCTGCTCGGCTAAAGCCCGAGCTTCTGCTGCAATCATCTGATTAAGAAACTCAGAATCTGCAGGCCCATTTGCAGCAATATAGGATTGAATTTCATCAAAGTCAGGTTCAGGAAATTTCTCAAGTACAGCATTAAAAGCGGCAGTGTTAAGTTTACACATAAGCGATTTCATCTGTTCGGCATTAAGATGATTCAAGATATTACAAATATCAACTTCAGGAAGCTCTGGTAATCCAATTTCAATATGGTAGGTCTCCAAACCAGGTTCTGGGATGTTTGCAAAATCCATATTACAGTCAACCCCAACTGCAATATTTGGTCGCATATTATGATAAACTCTACCAGTAATTCCAGTAATTTCAAGAGGACCAAGCTTTAACCCTGTTTTCGACATCTGCACTTTTTTTAGCGTTTTCTTTTTCCCGTCTGGAACTGATGCCTGATCTGCTTCATGACCTGATGTTGAAAGTCCAATCTCACCAAACCAATACGATACCCCGTCTTCTTTACCAGTTAAAAACTGCAATTTTGCAGCATATTCTTGAGGCTGTTTGATTTTTCCATCTAACAATCCATAAAATGCATTTCCCCATACAGGATGATTGTTTGTTGCAACGAGTCCTCCTTCAAATTGAACTGAAGCAGTATTAATTCTTACATAAGGCAAATTTGCATATATATTTTCTGGATCAGAGTAATATTCATCTTCAATGATGTAATTGTAAATCATTGAAGTTGTAGATAAGTCGTAGCTTGTATTCGTGCCTTGTTTTGTTTCATAAGAAGCCATAGATACTCTTGGCGGTTGATTATTTGCACCAGCAATATCGTCACCAATTGATATATAACCGCTAACACCAAATAAATAGGAAGAAGAATGACGACCTGCAATAAGACTATCTATTGCCATTTCGTATGTATCATAATATCTGGCCTCTGCATGATTAGGAATAGGTTTCATTCCATTTGGCACACCAAATCCGCAATCGTCGTTACCCCATAAACATAATCCACTTACATTTGGAATAAACGTCTGCAAATATGGCCAGTCGAAATCAACAGTCATCTCAAGTTTATCTTTATCCTTAAAAATTATTTGTTTTATAGTTAATTCCAGATTCAGCCTTTCTTTATCGCTATTAAATACTAACTTTTTCCCAATAAGATTTTCGTCAAAGTCTAAGATTAAAAATCCATCGTTACTTACGGGAATGCTAAAACTCATGAGGCTTTCTTCATTTAACAGTGGGATTACTGTTGTTCCAATAATTTTAGAATCCTCAGAAAATACACCATTATTTATTTTTAAAACAATCCTGTTAAAAAGAGATTCAAAGCCACAGTAAGTTGCAGTATTATAAGATGTAAATTGACCTTCAGTGTTAATATTCAAGCCATTGTTGTCTATCCAGTTTTTTAGATTTGGAGACTCACTTAGGCTTTTCTCAAATTCCAAAGGGTATTCAAGTGTGAAATAATCGTTTTCATCAACATTTTCGGGCATTATCACTTTATATCTTGTTAAAGCAATTCCCTTTCAGGCTTGATTGGGATTAATTTCGTCAACACTTTGGGTTTCGCTAAAATCAACAGTATAATCTAATGGACGATATTGAAGCTTTGTATTATCAGCTAATAAAATATTTTTAGGACAGTTTACATTAGTTTGCGAAAAGAAAAACAAATTGTCAACATTTCGAAAAGGTAAAATCATTCTCTGACCATCAATATTTACTATATCTTCCGGCAAGGACAATTCTCCAAACAATCTGAGAGTAAACTTATTTTCGGAAACAAGAAAATTTGCAAGACTATCAAACTCCATATAATAGCCAAACGGGTCAACCAAATTAAATTGATTTTGATTCCCTAAAGAAATACTGCCTAAAAGCTTATAACTATTATAATTCACCCAACCCGAATTGGTCACGACTTCGGCTATATTTGATTGATCGCTAACCAAAGGAAATACCCATTTTATACTGCCTTTAATTGACAATGCGTTTTTATCCAATTTGTAGGTTTCGGGATAGAAAAATGCATTACCATTATCAGCATAATTTGGTTCCAGTGTAATTACCTGAGGGTTTATGATTTCGGATATTATCTGACCAGAGACAAGGACATTTTCCCCTCCTGAATTCCCAATATTTAGGTTTTCAAAATCGAAATCAATAAATTCATTATTTTCAGAGACTTTCACTCTTCCACTACCAGAGAGATTTGCCAAATCATTATTGATAGTTTTAGTAACAATAACTTCATGATTTCCTGCCATGAACTTTTCAATAACAGGAGGACCAATAAAAGTACGAACCTCACTTTTTGCAATTTCCTGTTCTCCAGTAAAAGCTTTTACCTGCCAAGCATATTTTACCTGACGTGCAAGTGGTTTATTTAGCATAAAGTCATAACCATTTGAGCCAATTTGCGGTAAACTTGAATATTCAAACCATGCTGGATTATTGTTTATCGCATTAATAGAATCCTGATTTTCGCCAAGTTCCACAATTTTTAAATGATAGGAAACCTGTTGATCGTTTTGGACATTATCAGGCTTACTCCACCAAAACCTTTTAAATTCGCTAATACTGAATGCTTTTCCATTTTCAGGGACGTTTATACTTATATTTCCATTTGCAGGATAACCGTAATAAAACCACCCCACCTCAGAATATCCATTGTTCTTAAAAATATCTCGACCATCTATATCTCTTGCCTGAACAGTAAATGAATATTTCTCTCCCACTTCGAGTGGATGATCATTAATTCCATAAACCAAACTTGTCGCATTTGAAAAATTAGATTCATATATTTTTTCAGCAACATTGTTAATTATTGAGTTTACAGGGTTAACATTCGGATCTAGAATCTTATATAAACTTAATTGGTATTCAATGCTAGATGGATCTCCATAAATAGATGGAGATGAAAGTTGCCATTGAAACGGAATATTAAGTGGACTTGCTTGCATTACAACACTACCAATACCAGGAGTTTGCACAATAGGGACTCCGTTAAGCTGAATAAGAGCATTAAAATTTGCAGTGTTTGAAAGTAGTCGATTAGAATTATAATCGTAAACCTCTACAGTAAAAGTATAGAATCCTTCTGGAATAATCCCATTTTGCTGAAGTTCATACATGGTTATACCTTGAACATCAATATTTGCATAATTCAAGTATGGAGCAAGCTCTTCGCCAGAAATTTGGAGCACCTCTCCTGGAGATATTTCAATTGGGATTGTTGGTTTGAAATTGAGTTTAGTAGAAATCCTCACCTGACTGCTCTCAAGTGTTATTCTCAATCTTACATTCCACATAGGTTCGCTTAAATCGTTTAACCTAATACTTGCAATAAGTTTATTTGATCCTATTGAAGTATATTCGCTCAAAATTGCTGAATGTGGAGGTGTTAATGATATATTTACGCTAACAGGATTAGTAACTTGAGCATAACTTGTCAGAGAAACTAAAATCATTGTTACTATTAGTAATCGTTTTATTAGCATATTCAAAATATTAGAATATTAAATTATATGATATATTTGCTTGAGTATGAAATAATGTTGTTGTTTCTGATTTTTTACTTAATGCACTTAGGGAAAATGTTAATCTGTTATTTTTATTTATTTTATAATTTGTGAACAAACGCAGATTATAAATTTCCGTTTTATTGATATTTAATCCGAAAGAATTCATGTATGTTGCATTTAACCCTAAATTGATTTTTCTTTTAAGTAAAAATTTATTTATACCCAGACTTGGTCCAATAGATTTGGTATTTATTATATCTGAAATAAAATTTGAATAGTTTAAAGAAGCCGTAAGTGTTAAACCATTTGGAACAAAGTTTAGCCTATACGATAAATATGAATTAATAAAAGTATTATTTATATCTGTTACAGCCTCTCCTGTTTGGCTTAGAGAATTTCCGTTCTGAAAATTAAACATTGCAGTTACTCCATGTTGCAAAACTGTATCTCCAAAGCTTTCTGTTATATTTAATGACGCATTGCGAGTAACCTGTGAATATTTGATTGAATCGATTAAATAAATTTGTACTGGAGTTGAGTTAGTATTGTAATTTGAAAGATTTGCTACTAAGCTTAAGTTTCTTGTAATCAGCCAGTTATAATTTAATGAGCTGATTAATCTTTTATTAGTTACCAATTGACTTTTGTCCAGATTGTTGTTTTGTAGTCCAACATTTGCTGCAACAGAAATTCTATTCTTATTAAAATTTGTTGCAATATTTCCGGTAAATTCCTGGACATCATTATTTATAAATGAGGTTCCAAGTGATTTATATTCCGGATCTATTCGCAGATATTTTAATCCTAAATTTACCTTCCCAGGTTTAAAATTAACTGCAGCATCAAAAACACTATTAAACTGTGAGGACGATCGTGGAGTAAACAAAAACCCTAAATTATTGGAGTATGAATATGTTTCCTGATGTATCTCATCCTGTCTTACATCTGTTGACAAAGCACTTAAAGAGTAATTTAAATCAAGAAAAAGATTTTTAACAATCCTATTCCTTGAATTTACACCAATAACAAAATTCTCTTCTGGATAAACCGCCAAACTATCAGGGATACTTACAGAAGTTTCTTCGTCTGACGATTTAAAAACAATTAAATCAAATAAATGGTTCTTTTTACCGACAGTCAGCATTGTTCCATACCCCCATCGTTCATATTTTGGCATTACAAATACAGTTTGGGGGTCGAACATATTGTCGGGTAAAAACTGCTGAGCTCTTGCAAATCGTCCATAAAAAGCTTTAATTTTAAATAAGGATTTTTCAGGAGAGAACTCAAAACCTCCACCCAGAAATGTAATTCCAGATAAGGTATATTTCGAGAAATTTAAATTTCGATATCCCGCATGAACTGTTAAGCTTTTATATGTCGGGCTTATTCCAAATTGTTGATATGAAGGTTGATTAAACTTTTTGTTCTCTTTAGATAGTATAAACGAGAAAGGAACATTTATAACATCGTATATCCTCAGATTAAAATTCCCGTTAAGAATCCACATAAATGGATCACGTTGTGTAGCATCATCATTTGTTAAATAATAAGTGCCTGTGGTATTCAAACCTCCGTGTAAAGTGATTGGTTTATTATCCTTAATATTTGTTAAATCTTGTCCAAGTAAACTTTGACAATTCCCTAAATATAGTATTGCCATACAAAATATTACAAATATTTTACAAAAAGTGTTCACTAAATTACATATACATTATCAAGAAACCAATGCTATAAGATTTCCTACAAAAATATTAAATATTTTGCAAGAAAATGTTTTTTTGTATTTATTTTTTACACAAATAACAAAAAAATAACCTAAACTTTTTAATGTTTAGGTTATATTAAAATTGTATATGTAAAAAAGTTTGCTTCTATCTTAAATCCATTTCTTCGATAAGATTCTTAGCTCCTGCGTATTTATCAATTATAAAAAGTGCATATCTTACATCAAGATTAATACATCTCTGTAGGTTTTCCTCAAAATCTATATCGCCAGACATAGCCTCACTATTGCCATCAAATGCTAATCCAATTAGATGACCTTCGCCATTAATAACCGGAGAACCAGAATTACCGCCTGTAATATCATTATCAGTAATAAAACATGTTACCAACTCACCGTCTTTATTTGCATATTTGCCATAATCTTTTGCATAATACAAATCTTTTAGTTTCTGAGGAACAATAAACTCAGTACTAGTTGGGTCTTCTTTTTCGATTACTCCTTTCAAAGTGGTGTAATAGTCATATGCAACACCATCGCGAGGATCGTATTTTCCAACTTTACCATAAGTTAAACGGATAGTTGAATTTGCATCAGGATACATTAGTTTAGAATTATTAATCGTCATAAGTCCTTCGACAAAAATACGGCGACCTTTTTCTAATCCGGTTGAATTTGACCAGAACGAACCGTTTACTTCGCGATATTTATTAATAATTGATGTTCCTGCTGTTAAAAGTAATTCTTTTTGCAATGTTTTTGCTTTTGGATTATCAAGAAATGCATTAAACGATTCCTCGGTAGCAAAAATTGACTTTGCAAATGCTTTTTCAACGAAATTGTCAAAATCTCCTTTAAATTTTTTCTCAATTACTGCAAAAAAGTCTGGATGGAATTGTTTGTCGAGATTGTTGTATGTATATTCGAACATTGCAGCAATAAGCTTTTTCTCAGTTTCCTGATTATAATCTTTATAAAAATCTTTTCCGGCTTCTCTGAGAGCTTCGATATTTTTATCAATTTTATCTTGATCTTTAGACTCTAATGCAGATACTAATCCTGAGCATTGATAAGCAAAATAAGGCAACTCGGGACCGGAAATAAGGCCTTCGATTAAATACATACGGGCAATAGCAAAAGCCTGACGATTTTTATACGCATTTTCGATTAAAGTTAAAGCTTCTTTAAACTTTTCGTTTTTATTATTATTTGCCCATTTAGTGTATTGTTTTTCGATATCTTTCTTAACACCCATAGTATTAAGTTGCTTTAGAGCTTTGTTTTGTTGTTCTGAGTATTTCCAGTAATTTGAACAGCGAGCATATTTTGACGCATATTGTATTCTAACCTTTTGGCTAGCTTTCATTTCTTCGCGCAAAATCATAATTTTCACATCTCTGATTTCAAATCTTAGTTTATTGGTAACATTCATAGTCTCTTCTAATCCAAATGAAGTTAGATATCTGTTTGTAGTTCCTGGAAATCCCATAACCATTGCGAAATCGCCATCTTCTATTCCCTTTGTACTAACCGGCAAATAATGCTTCGGTTTTAAAGGAATATTCTCTTCTGAGAAACCGGCTGGAGTTCCGTCAGGCGCTGTATAGATTCTAAACATCGAAAAATCGGCTGTATGGCGTGGCCATTCCCAGTTATCGGTGTCGCCACCAAATTTCCCCATCGATGATGGTGGAGCACCAACCAATCTAACGTCTTTGTAAATTACATAAACAAATAAGAAAAACTGATTATTATCAAACATGTCAGCAACATATCCTTCGTAGTTTGTGTCGTCTGTTGCATTTTTGACGATATCTTTTGAAATTTCTTTAATTTTAGCTGCTCTGTCATCTTCCGACATGTCGTCAGTTAATTCGGCCATAATCTTATCGGTTACATCTTCCATTTTAACAAGAATAGAAGCGGTAATACCCGGATTTGCCAGCTCCTGATCTTTAGAGTAAGCCCAAAATCCATCAGCAAGATAATCATGCTCAACTGTCGAGTGACTTTGAATCATGCCAAAACCACAGTGGTGATTAGTAAAAAACAGACCTTCGTCCGAAACAATCTCTCCGGTACAAAAATGACGAAATGGCGCGCCTTCGTTTCCTAAACCAACAATTGCGTCCTTAATGCTCCCATTATTAACATTGTAAATGTCCTCGGGGGTAAGTTTAAAGCCCATTGCTTTCATCTCTTCATAGTTCTTTCCAAGCATCGACAAAAGCCACATACCCTCATCGGCACGAAGATTAAAGTTAAAAAGAAGAGTTAATCCTAATAAAATTGTAAAAATTCTTTTCATTTTCTAAGTATTTATTGATATTTGTGAAACAAAAATAATTTATTTTTTTTGTTCTTGACTAATTTAATGTTAATAAGTACTTAAAATTTATAATCATGGAACTTCGCTACAGATCGTTAAAGTACATTTTTACAATATGCTCGTTATTTGCACTGAGTTTTACATCTATCAAATCACAAGTAAGCGTGCCTCTAACTAATAGCGATCTTGATGACATAATTAGAGAACAAAGCTTTATGAAGAGCATGGGAATAGATCTATCACAAACCTGGCTCTTTATGGTAAAAGATAATATGATTTCGTCAAACAAATTATTGGTTTCAGAAATTAGCTATAATAATGCAGGAATGCCATTCAAGATGTTCTTCTTTGACGAAAACAACAAAATATCAAATTTCACAATTGTAAAATACAATAATAATAACCTCCCTTTTGAGGAGATTCGATTTTCTGCCGACTCGTCTCTGATAAATGGGATTATGTACGAATATGACGAATCGAATTTACTAAAGAAACAATACAATTACAACAATAAATCGGAGATTATTTCGGTATTTGATTATGACAGACAAAACGATAGCATTTATATTACTGAGTTTGATGGAAATCAAAATATCAAATCGACAAATCTGATTTGCCTAACAAAAGGAAATCTCGCAAAAATAAAAAAGATTGTAAAACTTGACGGAAATAACAATCAAATCGAAAAACAAGAATTTGAATACGATGAGATGTCATCATTACGCAAAAAAAACATTTTTGAAAATGGCATAAAAACCGGTTATAAAGAATTTGTCTATAACGATGAAGGAGCTTTAATAAAGTCATCCTATTTAACAAATGATTCTGAATTAATCAATAGCACTTCATACGAATACGATAATTATGGGAATATAATCAGGATAATTGAACGATCGGAATCAGACAATAGTACCAAAGTTTTTGTAATAAACTATCTCTCAAAGAGCAATAACTGATTTTATCGAATTGAATAAATTACAGGGATAGAAATTCATTACCTCTGAAAACACATCAAGCATATTTTACCCGCCCAAATAATAATAAAACTTAATATAAAAGCCCGACAAAAGTTTGATGCGTAAGTGATTTTATTATGAAAGTATAAATTAAGACATTTTTAATAAAATATTTTTTGATTTTACTCGTATTAATACTATATTAACATCGAAGACAACACAGAGTTCAATACATATTAAACAGCTAATTATGAGCACATTAAGGCGATTTTTTATTCTATCTTTCTTTTTATTTACTACAATTTCTTTGTTTTCATCCGAGTTAAAGTCAAAATTAGAGGCGCTACCCGGTGTCGTTTATGTAGAAGAATTAAAGACGAGTGATTTTTTTACTGAAAAATACTTAATTTTATTTGAACAGTATTTAGATCCCGCTGTACCCGAAATAGGTATTTTTAGACAAAGAGTATTTTTAAGTCACAAATCGTATGATGCTCCGGTGGTATATATTACCGAAGGCTATAATGCAGATTATGCAGAATCGCAAAACTACACCAATGAATTAAGTAAAATATTAGATGCAAATCAGATTTGTGTTGAACACAGATATTTTGCAGAGTCAGTCCCTTTAGAGTTTGATTGGTCATACCTCACTACAAGCCTGGCAGCAGGAGATCATCATATAATACGCAATGCTTTTAAAGATTTGTATGCGGGCAAATGGGTAAGTACCGGCATAAGTAAAGGCGGACAAACCTGTTTACTTTATCAAATGTATTACCCAAAGGATGTTGATGCTTGTGTTGCATACGTTTCTCCTGTAGCGACAGCACTTGAAGATGGTCGTCATGAACCATTTATTAATAATATTGCGACAAAAAAAGATCGCAAAAAAATTACCGACTTTCAAATAGAAGTTTTAAAACGACGTCAAACAATTTTTCCAATGTTTGAAAAGTATGTGCAAATGAGCAAACTAAGTTTTAGAATTCCTCTTGAAGAAGTTTATGACTATTGTGTTCTTGAATATTCTTTTGCTTTTTGGCAATGGATAGGAAATACAGAAAAAATTCCATCAAAAAAAGAAGCAGACAGCAAATTATTTCAACATTTAATAACTGTGTCCGGGCCCGATTACTTCTCACTCGAAGGTTCTGCGGGAACTAAACCATTTTTATATCAAGCAGCAAAAGAACTTGGATATTACGGTTACGAAACCCAACATCTCGAAGGATTGCTAAAGATTAAAACTGCAGAAGGATATTTTAAGAAAATCTTTCTTGGTAATGATTTACCTGTAGATTTCTATCCCCAAACATCTATTGATTTGCAAAACTTTTTAAACACAAAAGCAAAAAAAACATTTATTATTCTTGGAGAATACGACCCTTGGTCTGCTGCAGCTCCTGATGTTAGCGAAAATCCAAATGTCATAAAAGTAATAAAGCCTGCTGGCACTCATGCTACTCGAATAATGAATCTACCTGAAGAGGATAGAGAAATGGTAATAAAAACGCTTAAATCGTGGATGGAATAATCTGTATAATCCTAAACTATTTGGTAAAAAACGCCTCTATCCTGCCTGACAGATTTTATCTTTTTGTCAACTTCTAACACATCCAAATATTTGTTAATTTCGTTAATATGCATTCCTAATATTTTCACCAAATCATCTGTAGTACAAGGTCGTCTGGCAATAGTTTCTAAAATTGCAGATTCAACATCGGTACGATACGACTGTAGGTTTTTTCGTTGCGCAGAGGCCGCAATAACCTTAACATTTGGATAGTCTAGCAACCTAATTATGCGATTCATATCATCGGCAGTAGCGCTATTTAAGCCAGAAACTGTACCCGGACGATCAAGAGTATTTAACTGAACTAAATCAGGGTTGATTTTTTGAATTGCATCTTTTAACGCAAGAATATCTTCGTCAGAGTCGTTATAATCAGGCAAAATAAAAATTTCTAACCATATCTTTCCGGTATAAACCTTACTAAATTCAATTAGGCCTTCAACACAATTTGCAGCAGTAAGACCATTTGCCGGGCGGTTAATTCTAACAAAAGTTTCTTCAACAACAGCATCGAGAGAGGGCAAAACCAAATCGGCCTTTAGTAAAGATTTTCTAACTTCTGAGAAGCCAAACATAGTTCCATTTGTCAAAACTGCAACAGGGATATTGGGTTTTTCTGCTTTAAGGAAATCTAAAATGTCGCCTATCTTACTGTTCAAAGTTGGCTCTCCATATCCTGAGAAAGTAAAATAATCAGGGTCGGGATTGTTCAAGAAATAATGCTTAAGCTCGGCAATTACATTTTTAAACAACACATATTCATCGGTTTTGATTGTTAGTTTTGTGGTTTTTCCAACTTCGCAATATACACAATCCAATGAGCACACCTTTTTAGGCACAAGATCAATACCTAAGGACATTCCCAAACGTCTCGACGGTACAGGTCCAAACAAATATTTGTACATAATTTTTTTTGTAAAATTAGTAATTTTGGTTGTAACTGTATTTTTTTTGGTCGAAAAAGATAGCATAAAAACAATTTTTATTAAAAGGCAATACAAAGTGCTGACTCATGGCAAACGCATATAATCAAATCAATAGCAATTATTTTACAGAATATAGCTCTAGTACTTTTGTTATGATTTTTGGGTTGCTTGAGCACCAAAAATCCATACCAAAAGAATTTTAGTTCATATTTTAACCCTGACTTTCACTGCGTTTAGTCAGGGTTAAAATAAATGAGTCCTTCAGACTCATCTTTTTACTGTTTTGAGCAGTTTTGCAAATAGCCCTCTGTAATACCAATACAATACCAAAACACCCGATATAAATTGATTATTTTTGAATTTGGGTGCCACAACGCTAAAAAAAAGGCTCTCCGCAATAAGCGAAAAGCCTTAGATATATATTGGTTCATTGCTTCGGACCCGTAACATAAAGGCCCTACTATCTTACTCCCAAATTAAGCATTAGAAGTTTGGAAAAACGAACTAATGCTTTAGTTGGGATAACCCTCGATTACGCACACAAAATACACAAAAGATTCGGATCTATTCTGTAATGTGGAATCGGGGTTTAATCTGTTTGATGGGTTTCTTACATCATTCCGCCCATTCCACCCATTCCGCCCATTCCAGGCGCACCCATTGGAGATGGATTTTCTTCTGGTAAATCTGCAATAACACACTCGGTGGTTAAAAGCATTCCTGCGATACTAGCAGCATTTTCTAAAGCAATGCGAGCTACTTTTGTAGGATCTATAACACCTGCATCAAAAAGATTTTCGTAAACATCAGTACGTGCATTATATCCAAAATCGCCTTTGCCTTCTTTAACTTTTTGCACCACTACTGATCCTTCTTTTCCAGAGTTTTCTACGATTCTGCGAAGAGGTTCTTCAAGAGCTCTAAGTACGATTGAAATACCAATTGTTTCGTCCTCGTTATCGCCTGTAAGATCTTTTATTTCTTGTATTGCACGAATGTATGCAACACCACCACCTGGGATAATTCCTTCTTCTACGGCAGCACGAGTAGCAGACAGAGCGTCTTCGTAACGGTCTTTTTTCTCTTTCATTTCTACTTCGGTTGCAGCACCAACATAAATAACAGCAACACCGCCTGCCAATTTAGCAAGACGCTCTTGTAATTTTTCGCGATCATAATCACTGGTAGTGATTTCGATTTGTTTTTTAATTTGAGCAACTCTGGCTTCGATTTGTTCTTTAGCGCCTGCTCCATCAACTATTGTAGTATTTTCTTTGTCGATAACTACTTTTTCGGCTCTACCAAGCTGAGTAATATTTGCGTTTTCAAGTTTTAAGCCTCTTTCCTCTGTAATAACTTCACCTCCGGTTAAAATTGCAATATCTTGCAGCATTTCTTTTCTTCTATCACCAAAGCCGGGAGCTTTAACAGCAGCGATTTTTAATGTGCCTCTTAGTCTGTTAACAACCAAAGTAGCCAATGCTTCGCCTTCAACATCTTCGGCAATAATTAAAAGCGGATGTCCTTCCTGAGCAACAGGTTCTAAAACAGGCATCAAATCTTTCATAGAAGATATTTTTTTGTCAGTGATAAGAATATACGGAGAGTCTAAAACAGCCTCCATTTTTTCGCTATCGGTAATAAAATAAGGCGACACATAACCGCGATCGAACTGCATACCTTCAACAACTTTTACTTCTGTTGCAGTGCCTTTAGCTTCCTCAATAGTAATAACACCTTCTTTTTTTACTTTTTCCATTGCTAAAGCGATATCTTTACCAATAGAGTTTTCGTTATTTGCAGAAATTGTAGCAACTTGCTCTATTTTTTTGATATCATCTCCAACATTTTTGCTTGATTTTCGTAATTCCTCAACAACTTTGATGACAGCTTTATCGATACCGCGTTTCAAGTCCATAGGATTTGCTCCGGCAGTAACATTTTTAAGTCCAACTCCGACAATAGATTGAGCTAAAACAGTAGCTGTAGTTGTACCATCTCCTGCATCATCGTTCGTTTTAGAAGCAACTTCTTTAACCATTTGAGCACCCATATTCATAAACGGATCTTCGAGCTCAATTTCTTTTGCAACTGTAACACCATCTTTTGTTATTTGAGGTGCACCAAATTTTTTATCAATAACAACATTTCTACCTTTAGGTCCTAATGTTACTTTTACTGCATCAGCCAAAGCATCAACGCCTTTTTTGAGCAAATCTCTTGACTCTATGTCAAATTTAATTTGTTTAGCCATAATTATAATTTTTAAAATTTAACCAATGTTACTCTTCTACCACTAATAAAATATCCGATTGATTCATTATTAAATACTCTTGATCGTCAATTTTAATTTCTGTTCCACTGTACTTTCCATAAAGAACGATATCACCAACTTTAACTTCCATTGGTTCATCTTCTTTTTGGTTCCCAATAGCAACAATTTTACCTCTTTGTGGTTTTTCCTGAGCAGAATCAGGGATAATAATTCCGCTTGAAGTCTTTTGTTCTGCCGCCTGAGGCTGGATCAGGACTTTTCCTGACATTGGTCTTCCGATTTTAGTCATAATCTATTATTTTTTAAGGTTTAACATAAATAAAATCAACGCTGCCTGATAAGCCAAAACTATGCCATCACATAAAAACTGACAAAAATGGAAAAATCAGGCAGCGTTGCGATATTTACTGTGTCAAAATGTCGCTATCTGACAAACTTAAAGTTATGTCCAAGATAGTGTGCATTATCACCCAAAGCCTCTTCGATACGAAGAAGTTGATTATATTTTGCGATTCTGTCGCTACGCGAAGCCGAACCTGTTTTAATAAGTCCAGTATTTAATGCAACTGCAAGGTCTGCAATAAACACGTCTTCGGTTTCTCCAGAGCGGTGACTAATAACAGATGTATAAGAATTTTTATGTGCAAGATTTATTGCCTCTAATGTTTCGGAAACAGTTCCTATTTGATTTAGTTTTATCAAAATAGAATTTGCTACACCATCTGTAATACCTTTAGCTAAACGAGTAGGGTTTGTAACGAAAAGATCATCGCCAACTATTTGGATTTTTTTTCCAAGTTTTTTTGTCATAGTTTTCCATCCTGCCCAATCGTCTTGCGCCAAACCGTCTTCAATAGAAAGAATAGGATATTTTGCTGTCCAATCTACCCAATATTGAACCATTTGATCTGGAGTCATTTCACTGCCGTTAGATTCAAAGATATATAATCCTTTTTCTTCATTATAAAACTCTGAAGCTGCTGGGTCTAAGGCAATATAAATATCTTTACCGGGTTTATATCCGGCTTTTTCGATAGCCTTTAAAACATACTCGATAGCTTCTTCGTTAGAGTTAAGATTAGGAGCAAATCCGCCTTCATCCCCAACATTTGTTGAATGTCCAGACGCTTTAAGAACAGCCTTAAGATTATGAAAAATCTCGGTTCCCATTCTCAGAGCTTCGCTAAAAGTTGGAGCACCAACAGGCATAATCATAAATTCTTGAATATCAATTTTATTGTCGGCATGTTGTCCGCCGTTTAGTATATTCATCATTGGAATTGGCAATGTGCGCGCATTAACACCACCAAGATAATTATAAAGTGCCATTCCGTGTTCTTGAGCAGCAGCCTGAGCACAGGCCATAGATACAGCAAGTATTGCATTAGCACCGAGACCAGCTTTATTTACCGATCCATCCAATGTAATCATCGCTCTATCTATCGACATTTGGTCGTCAACATAGTAGCCTTTTAGATTTTCGTTAATTGTGTTAACAACATTATAAACTGCTTGCTTCACACCTTTACCGAGATATCGATTTTTGTCGCCATCACGTAACTCAACGGCTTCGTGTATTCCGGTAGAAGCACCACTTGGTACGGCAGCACGTCCAATAGCTCCTGATGTTGTATAAACTTCAACTTCGACTGTTGGATTGCCTCTAGAATCCAAAATTTGTCTTGCATGAATATTTCCAATTTGTCCCATAATATAAATTTTAACTTTTTTTCAAATATAACAAAAAAGGGGATAACAACTACCCCCTTTATTATTAATTAAATCTTATCTTTTCGGTTTAATAAAACTTCCGAGTTTCTCAAAAATTTATCTTACTATTTTTTTTCTTCGTCGTCCTTATTTTCTTCGGCTTCACCTTCAACAGTATCTTCAACAGATTCAACAGCATCAGTAACGCCTTCAGCTACTTCTGCTACGGTTTCTTCAACAACATCAGCAACCTGCTCTACAGTTTCTTCAACTGCATCAACAACTTGCTCAACATTATTTTCTACAACGACGGTTGCATCTTCAACAGCGTCTTTTGCGTCCACAACAGCTTCATCAACAGCCTTTTTAACCTCTTTTTTAGTGGTTTCAGTTTGAGCTGTTGCAGGAGCGGTAGATTTAGATCTACGAGAACGACGGCTAGTTTTTGATTTTGCTTCTTTTGCTTCGAGCATTGCTTCGTTATAATCAACTAATTCGATTATACACATATCCGCATTATCACCAAGTCTGCTTCCGGTTCTCAAAATTCTGGTATATCCACCAGGTCTATCACCTACTTTAACAACTACTTCGCGAAACAGTTCAGAAACTGCATTTTTGTCTTCTAAATAACTAAAAACTACTCTACGATTGTGAGTTGTATCATTTTTAGCTTTAGTTATTAAAGGCTCAACATATTTCTTAAGTGCTTTAGCTTTAGCCACAGTAGTTGTAATGCGTTTGTGCAAAATCAACGACGATGACATATTTGACAACATAGCTTTTCTATGTGAACTAGTTCTCCCTAGGTGATTTATTGATTTATTATGTCTCATTTCTTAGTAAATTATTCCTTGTCCAACTTATATTTTGCCGTATCCATACCGAAATTTAGATTTTTAATATCTAAAAGATTTTCCAACTCGGTTAATGATTTTTTACCGAAGTTTCTAAATTTCAGCAAATCTGTTTTATTGAATTGTACTAAATCGCCCAAAGTTTCAACCTCAGCCGCCTTTAGACAATTAAGCGCTCTCACAGAAAGGTCTAAATCTACTAATTTTGTTTTTAGTAGTTGACGCATTCTAAGAACTTCCTCGTCGAATTCATCATTATCGTGCTTTTCGTCAGAATCGAGTGTAATTTTTTCGTCAGAAAACAACATAAAGTGATGAATAAGAATTTTTGCAGCTTCTTTCAGCGCTTCTTTAGGATGAATAGAACCATCAGTATCGATTTCAAAAATAAGTTTTTCGTAATCAGTTTTTTGCTCTACACGCATGTTTTCGATAAAATACTTAACATTACGAATGGGCGTAAAAATAGATCCTATTGGAATAACACCAATAACCTCATCGATAGGTTTGTTTTC
This sequence comes from Bacteroidales bacterium, assembly GCA_016937855.1. GTDB lineage: Bacteria > Bacteroidota > Bacteroidia > Bacteroidales > ML635J-15 > Bact-19. Next base: position 19,369 of record JAFGVU010000161.1, read on the forward strand.
TTCGGGTGGCACATATCCACGTCCTTTGATAACATTAAGTTCCATTCTGAGATTTACATCAGAGTTCATTCTGCAAATTAGTAAATCGGGGTTTAAAATTTTAAAACCGGATAGAAATTTTCCGATATCGCCGGCTCTAAATTCTTCTTGTCCAGAAATAGTTACAGTAACATTTTCCTGATTTACATCTTCGATTTGTTGTTTAAACCTGATCTGTTTTAACTGAAGAATGATTTCTGTTACATCTTCCATAACTCCGGGGATAGTCGAGAACTCATGATCAACGCCATCTATTTTCACAGAAGCAATTGCAAATCCTTCGAGTGAAGACAGCAAAATTCTTCTCAATGCGTTACCAACAGTAATACCATATCCTGGTTCGAGCGGACGAAATTCAAATTTTCCATGAAAATCATCTGCTTCGAGCATTATAACTTTATCAGGTTTTTGAAATGCTAAAATTGCCATTTAATTATCTTTTATTTTGAATACAATTCAACTATTAACTGCTCTTTGATATTTTCCGGGATGTCCTCTCTTTCGGGAACTGACATGAATTTGCCGGTCATAGCTTCTTGATCCCACTCAATCCAAGGATATTTGCTATGATTAAACCCATTTAGAGAATTTGTAATCATCTCTAATGATTTTGATTTTTCACGAACAGCGATAACATCTCCGGGTTTAATACTTGCAGATGGGATATTGCATATCTCACCATTAACAAGAATGTGTCTGTGAGTTACCATTTGTCTAGCCGAAGCTCTCGAAGGAGCAACCCCAAGACGATATACTATATTGTCGAGTCTTGACTCTAACAACTGAAGTAAAACAATACCTGTTACACCTTTAGCTCTTGTTGCTCTATCAAAAATATTTCTAAACTGTTTTTCAAGAATACCATATGTGTATTTTGCTTTTTGTTTTTCTTTAAGCTGAACACCATATTCGGAAGTTTTTCTTCTTTTCTTGTTTAAACCGTGAAACCCTGGAGGATAGTTCTTTTTATCTAACACTTTATCAGGTCCAAAAATTGGTTCACCAAATTTTCTTGCAATTTTTGTTTGTGGTCCTCTATATCTTGCCATTACATTAATCTTTAAAATTGGAAATTAAACTCTTCTTCTCTTCGATGGACGACATCCATTATGTGGTAATGGTGTAACGTCAATAATTTCGGTAACCTCAATTCCTAAATTGTGCAAAGTTCTGATAGCCGATTCTCTTCCGGCTCCAGGTCCTTTGACATAAGCTTTAACTTTACGTAAGCCTAAATCAAAAGCTATTTTACCACAATCTTCGGCAGCCATTTGCCCAGCATAAGGAGTATTTTTCTTACTACCTCTAAAACCGTTTTTGCCTGAAGAAGACCACGAAATAGCCTGCCCATCGTTGTTTGTTAAGGTAACGATGATGTTGTTAAACGAGGTATGAATATGTGCCTGTCCTGTAGGCTCAATTTTTACAACACGTTTTTTTGTTACTTTTGCTTTCTTAGCCATATCTCAATTATTTCTTTTTGTTGGCAATAGTTTTCTTTTTACCTCTACGAGTTCTTGCATTGTTTTTGGTTTTTTGACCTCTCAATGGAAGACCAATACGGTGTCGTATTCCACGATAACAACCGATGTCCTGTAAACGTTTAATGTTTAATTGAACTTCGGAGCGCAATTCACCTTCAAGACGAAATTGTCCAACTGCCTGACGAATCGCAGCAACTTGATCATCATTCCAGTCTTTTGCCTTGATGTTAATATCAACTCCGGCTTCTTGCAAAATCTTATTTGCTCTGCTACGACCAATTCCGTAGATGTAGGTAAGCGCAACCTCGCCACGCTTATTGTTCGGTATATCTACACCCGCTATTCTTGCCATATTCTTTAGTTATTTTTAATTATTAATACTATTTTTAACCCTGACGTTGTTTGAATTTCGGATTTTTTTTATTTATCACGTAAATTCTCCCTTTGCGTTTAACGATTATACATTCGTCACTTCTCTTTTTTACAGATGCTCTTACTTTCATTATAAAAATCTTTAATTATTTGTACCTGTATGTAATACGACCTTTTGACAAATCGTAAGGCGACATTTCAAGTTTTACTTTATCTCCAGGCAATATTCTGATATAATGCATACGCATTTTACCCGAGATATGTGCAATAATAATATGCCCATTCTCAAGTTCAACACGAAACATTGCATTTGATAATGCCTCGATTATTGTTCCGTCTAGCTCTATAGAAGCCTGTTTTGCCATAATTTGTTTACTATTTCTTACTATTTAAAACTTCTTCAATTAAACTAAAATCAGATAAAATATCTGCCTCGCCTTTCGTGATAGCAATTGTGTGCTCAAAATGAGCAGATGGTTTGCCATCTCTTGTTTTGATTGTCCAATGATCTGCTTCCTGATAAATCTCTTTCCTTCCCATATTTATCATTGGTTCAATCGCGATTGTCATATTCTCACTCAATTTTACACCTTTACCTTTTTTACCATAATTTGGTACTTCGGGCGATTCATGTAAATTACGACCAATGCCGTGTCCTACTAACTCCCTGACAACCGAATATCCATGTAACTCTGCATGCTTTTGAACTGCATATCCTATATCCCCAATTCTGTTCCCTGCTACTGCCTGCTCTATCCCTTTATATAAGCTTTCTTTCGTACACACCAACAAAGCTTTTACTTCGGGACTTACCTCTCCTACTTCAAAAGTAAAACACGAATCGCCATGGTATCCGTTAACAACTGCTCCGCAATCAATCGAAACAATATCTCCGGATTTTAACTGATTACCCTTTGGTATTCCATGAACTACAACATCGTTTATCGAAACACATAATGTATTTGGAAAACCATTATAGTTAAGAAATCCAGGTATGCCTCCATTATCTCTAATGAATTGCTCAGCTAATTTGTCGAGTTTTAGAGTTGATACGCCTTCAACAATCTCAGCCGCTAGCATTGCATGTGTTCTCGACACTAGCAAATTACTTTGGCGCATTAATTCAATCTCTTCTTTCGACTTGATAAAAATCATCAAAGAACTTTTTTATATTGCAGAGGCCGAACCTCTACCTTTAATTCTACCACTTTTTGTCAATCCATCATAATGACGCATCAACAAGTGGCTTTCTATTTGTTGTAATGTATCTAAAACTACCCCAACAAGGATAAGCAAAGATGTTCCTCCAAAGAACTGTGCAAACTGTCCATTAACACCTGCAAGCATAACTAATGCGGGTAGAATAGCAATAAAAGCTAAAAATATTGAACCCGGAAGTGTTATTCTTGACATAATATTATCAAGAAACTCGACAGTTCTTTTACCGGGTTTTATTCCCGGGATAAAACCACCATTTTTCTTCATATCGTCGGCCATCTGACCAGGATTGATTGTAACAGCAGTATAAAAATAGGTAAATACAATTATTAGTATTGCAAAAGTTAAGTTATACCAAAAACCAGTATAGTTAGCAAATGCCGCAGCAAACGCCCCCATACTTTCTCCACCAAAACCGGCTAACATCATTGGTACAAACATCAATGCTTGTGCAAATATAATAGGCATAACACCAGCCGCATTTACTTTTAATGGAATATACTGTCTAACTCCACCGTATTGTTTGTTACCAACCACCCTTTTAGCATACTGTACAGGAATTCTCCTAACAGCCTGAACAAGAGCAATCGAAACCATAAATATTACGAACAGAGCAACAATCTCTAAAAGTAACAATATTAAACCACCACCAATCTCTTCAAACCTTGTGATTGCTTCTCCAAGAAAAGCGTAAGGCAGTCTGGCAATAATACCAATCATTATTATTAAAGAAATTCCATTTCCAATACCTCTGTCGGTGATTTTTTCGCCTAACCACATAACGAACATTGTTCCTGCGGTAAGAATTAGTACAGATGATAATGTAAAAAATGTTCCAGATAAAACAAATGCTTGAGGCATCAACTGTGCATGCAAATTAGCAACATAAGTTGGAGCTTGCAAAAGCAAAATAGCAACAGTTAAATATCTTGTGATTTGATTTATTTTCTTACGACCACTTTCGCCCTCGCGTTGCAATCTTTGGAAATAAGGGACAGCAATACCTAACAACTGCACAACAATACTAGCAGAAATATAAGGCATAATACCTAATGCAAAAATAGACGCATTAGAGAAAGCACCCCCTGAGAACATATCAAGCAAACTAAGTACTCCAGTTGCAGTTTGATTTTGCAAACCCGCTAATTGGTTTGGATCGATTCCGGGCAAAACAATATGAGCACCTAATCTGTAAATGAGGATATAGCCCAAAGTAAGAAGAATTCTGTGTCTTAGATCTTCTATCTTATAAATGTTCTTTAAGGTTTCTATAAATCTTTTCATTTATTAAATTTTTTCGACGTTTCCACCTGCAGCTTCAATTTTCTCGATTGCTGATTTTGAAAATGCGTGAGCTTTAACACTAAGCTTAGCAGTTAATTCACCATTTCCTAAAATTTTAATAAGACCTCTTTTCGACATTAACCCGTTAGCGATTAAAACTTCGGTATCAATAATGTCGATTTTTTTATTTTCAGCAAGGATTTGTAGTGTGGCTACATTTATTCCTTTATACTCTACTCGGTTTCTGTTTTTAAATCCGAATTTTGGAGAGGTTCTTTGCAAAGGCATTTGTCCACCTTCGAATCCGATTTTTTGTTTGTAACCAGATCTGGATTTTGCACCTTTATGCCCTCTGGTAGAAGTACCACCACGACCAGAACCTTGTCCTCGACCAATTCTCTTTCTATTTTTAACAGACCCTTCTGCCGGTTTTAAGCAACTTAAATCCATAATAACTTATTGTTTAAAATTTTAAATATCTTCTGTTTTAACCAAATGGTTTACTTTACGCACCATTCCTAATACCTGAGGAGTAGCCTCTAGTTCTACCGGATTGTGTAACTTTTTCAATCCAAGAGCTTCTAAAGTTCTTTTTTGGCGCTCAGTACTGCCAATTTTACTCTTAACTTGCGTTATTTTAATTTTTGCCATAACAAAACTTTTTAACCGTTAAATACTTTATCAAGATTTACTTGTCTTTGATAAGCCACATCATTTGCATCTCTCAACTCGGTAAGTGCCTTAACGGTTGCTTTAACTAAGTTATGAGGATTTGATGATCCTTTTGATTTAGCTAAAACATCGGTAATTCCGACACTTTCGAGAACAGCACGCATCGCACCTCCGGCTTTTACACCAGTACCAGAAGCAGCAGGTTTTAACCAAACTCTAGCTCCACCGTATTTTGCACTTTGCTCGTGAGGAATAGTTCCTTTAAATACCGGAACTTTTATCAAATTTTTCTTAGCATCTTCGACACCTTTACCAATAGCAGTTGTAACCTCACCTGCTTTACCCAGACCGTATCCTACGACACCGTGTTCGTCACCGACAACAACAATTGCTGAAAATGTAAACGTACGTCCACCTTTTGTAACTTTAGTTACTCTTTGTATTCCTACAAGTCTGTCTATTAATTCCAGATCACTGGTTCTTATTCTTCTGATGTTATTTGACATATCTTATTATAGTTTAAGTCCGCCTTCTCTAGCACCATCAGCTAAAGCTTTTACTTTACCGTGGTATAGATAACCGTTTCTATCAAAAATTACTTCATTTATCCCTGCGTCTAATGCGACTTTTGCAATCATTTTACCAACCATTGCAGCTTTTTCAGATTTTGTTGCTTTTGCACCCTCAATATCTTTATGTTTTGAGGTTGCCGAAACAAGCGTTTTTGCCTGAACATCATCTATAATCTGCACACTGATTTGTTTGTTGCTACGATATACAGACATCCTGGGTTTTTCAGCAGTTCCGAACGCATTTTTACGGATTCTGCGTTTTATCTTTTGTCTTCTTTCAATTTTAGATAAAGCCATTTCTCAGATTTTTACTAATTAAACTTTAGCTGATTTACCAGCTTTTCTACGTAATTCCTCACCAACAAATTTAATACCTTTACCTTTATAAGGCTCTGGTGGACGGAAAGAGCGAATTTTTGCCGCCACATGTCCTAATAATTGTTTGTCGATACTTTTGAGTACTATAGTAGAGTTACCACGTTTTTCACTTTTAACTTCAACATTGATTTCTGGAGGAAGTTCGAATAAAATATTGTGCGAATATCCTAAGGCCAAATCTAACATTTGTCCGGTACATTCTGCTTTATATCCAACACCTACAAGTTCTTGCTGTTTTTCAAAACCTTCAGAAACACCAATAACCATGTTTGAAATAAGTGATCTATACAATCCGTGTTTTGACCTAGGTTCTTTTTCATCAGATACTCTGCTTACAATAATCTCAGTTTCTTTAACTTCGATCGAAATAGAAGAATCTACTTGTTGAGATAACTCACCAAGAGGTCCTTTTACTGTAACCAAATTATCTGCATTTACATTAACTGTAACTTTTTCAGGTAATTGCACGGGTAATTTACCAATTCGAGACATTCTTTAATAGTTTAATAGATGTAACATAAAACTTCACCGCCAACTTTCTCTCTACGAGCTTCTTTGTCGGTCATAACCCCTTTATTTGTTGATAAAATAGCAACACCTAATCCGTTGAGTACTCTTGGGATGTTGTCGGTATTTGCATATTTTCTCAAACCGGGTTTACTAATTCTCTCTAAATTCTTAATAGCAGATACCTTTGTTACAGGATGATATTTAAGTGCAATCTTAATATTTCCCTGATAACCGATATCCTCGAATTTATAATTCAAAATGTAACCTTTTTCGAAAAGGACTTTTGTCATTTCGCGTTTCAGGTTAGAACCAGGAATTTCGACAATCTTATGTCCTGCCATGATGGCATTTCTAATTCTGGTCAAATAATCTGCAATAGGATCAGTCATTATTCAATTAATTTAAAATTATTACCAACTTGCTTTTTTAACACCGGGAATAAGCCCATTTGATGCCATTTCGCGAAAAGCGATACGACTAATACCAAATTGTCTCATATAACCTTTAGGCCTTCCAGACTGACTACATCGATTGTGCAATCTAACACTAGAAGAGTTTTTAGGCAATTTGTGTAAGGCTTCGTAATTCCCTTCTTCTTTGAGTTTTTCTCTTTTTGCCGCGTATTTTTCAACTAATTTAGCTCTTTTAACCTCGCGGGCTTTCATTGATTCTTTAGCCATATTAACTCTTTTTTAAATTTTTAAACGGAATTCCAAAATGCTTTAATAAAGCATATCCTTCTTCGTCGGTTTTGGCAGAAGTAACAAAAGTAATATCCATACCAAGAATACGATTTATTTTATCGATATCTATCTCAGGAAAAATAATTTGTTCACTAATACCTAAAGTATAATTGCCTTTACCATCAAATTTGTAGTTAACTCCGCGAAAATCTCTGATACGAGGTAAAGCTACAGCAATAAGTCTTTCAAGAAATTCGTACATTTTCTCTCTTCTTAAAGTTACTCTAACACCAATAGGCATTTTTTTACGCAACTTAAAGTTAGAAATGTCTTTTTTCGACAATGTTGCAACTGCTTTTTGACCACTAATAGTAGTTAACTCATCAATAGCAATATCAATAAGTTTTTTATCAGCAATAGCTTGGCCAAGACCTTGATTAATTACAATTTTTTCTAATTTAGGTACCTGCATAACACTAGAATACCCAAACTCTTTCATCAGAGTAGGAATCATTTGTTCCTGATACTGTGTCTTTAATGTTGGAATATATTTTTCCATTACTTAATCTCCTCCCCAGATTTTTTAGAATAACGAACTAATTTGCCGTCACTGTTTTTCTTACGACCAATACGAGTTGGTTTTCCAGTTTTAGGATCAACCACCATTAAATTGGAAATATGAACAGCCGCTTCTTTTTTAAGAATCCCGCCTTGAGGATTTTCGGCATTTGGTTTTTGATGTTTAGAAATAATATTCACACCTTCGACAATTGCTCTGTCTTTTTTGCGAAGCACCTCTAACACGCGTCCTTGTTTACCTTTTGATTCACCGGCATTTACAAACACCGTGTCACCTTTTTTGATATGAAATTTCTTAGTCATGACAAATAATTTTTATAACACTTCTGGTGCCAATGATACAATCTTCATATATTGCTTTTCTCTCAACTCTCTGGCAACCGGACCAAAGATACGAGTTCCACGAAGTTCTCCTGCTGCGTTTAACAAAACACACGCATTATCATCAAATCTAATATACGATCCGTCTTGACGTCTGACTTCTTTTTTAACTCTAACAACAACGGCTTTAGCAACACTTCCTTTTTTAATATCGCCACCCGGGAGAGCACTTTTAACAGCAACAACGATTTGATCACCAATAGATGCATATCTTCTGCCTGTACCTCCTAGAACACGAATACAAAGAACTTCTTTTGCTCCGCTATTATCTGCAACGCTCAATCTGCTTTCTTGTTGTATCATGACTATTTAACTTTTTCAATTATGTTTACTAATCTCCAATTTTTGTTTTTACTCAACGGACGAGTTTCCATAATTTGAACTAAATCACCAATATCGCAGGTGTTTTGTTCGTCGTGAGCAACAAATTTTTTGGTTTTATTTACGAATTTTCCGTATTTAGGATGCTTTTCTTTTCGCTTAACAGCAACGACGATAGACTTGTCCATTTTATTGCTGACAACAATCCCAATACGTTCTTTTCTTAAGTTTCTATTTTCCATAATCGGCTATTTTTTCTCTGTTAATTCTCTCTTACGAAGCTCAGTTTTAAGCCTAGCAATTAATCTTCTCACTTCTTTCAATCGTTGTGGATTCTCCAATGGCGAAACAGCGTGATTCATTCTTAATTTATTAAGATTGACTTTTTCGGTTTCGATTCTCTCAACGACCTCTTTTGTGGTTAACCCTGTAATTTCTATATTCTTCATGAACTTAAATATTATTCATTAAAATCATAATCGTGACGCACGATAAATTTAGTTTTTATCGGTAGCTTTTGAGCAGCAAGTCTCAAAGCTTCTTTTGCTAAATCAAAAGGAATCCCTTCTGCTTCGAACAAAATTCTACCCGGTGTAACTCTTGCAACAAAACCTTCTGGTGCCCCCTTACCTTTACCCATACGAACCTCTGCAGGTTTTTTAGTTATCGGCTTATCGGGAAAAATTCTAATCCAGATTTGTCCTTGACGTTGCATTTTTCTGGTAACAGCGATACGAGCTGCTTCTATTTGTCTTCCTGTTATCCATGATGACTCAAGGGCTTTAATTCCAAATGAACCAAATGCTATCGTATTTCCACGATTGGCATTGCCTTTCATTTTGCCTTTTTGTTGTCTTCTGAATTTAGTTTTCTTTGGCTGTAACATAGCTCTAATTTTTCAGATTTTTACTTCCTTCTTTTTCTATTACCGGCATTTTGTTGATTTGTTGCACCTCTACCTTGAACTTTTTTGCCAAGGTTTGGAGACAAATCTCTTTTGCCATAAACTTCACCTCTGCATATCCAAACTTTAACACCAATTAATCCGGTTTTAGTTAAAGCTTCGACTAATGCATAATCGATGTCAGCTCTAAGTGTATGTAGCGGAGTTCTTCCCTCTTTGTACATTTCACTACGAGCCATTTCGGCACCGTTTAAACGACCAGATACCTGGATTTTTATTCCTTCGGCACCCATACGCATAGTTGATGCGACCGCCATTTTTACAGCTCTACGATATGCTATCTTACCTTCGATTTGACGAGCAACATTGCTTGCTACTAATACAGCTTCGAGTTCCGGTCTCTTGATTTCAAAAATATTTATCTGAACATCTTTGTTTGTGATCTTTTTTAACTCTTCGCGAAGTTTATCAACTTCATCACCACCTTTACCAATAACAAAACCCGGACGAGCTGTATTAACAGTAATGGTAATCATTTTTAAAGATCTTTCGATAATTATTTTCGAAACGCTTGCTTTATCTAATCTAGCACTAAGATATCTACGTATGCTTGCGTCTTCAGCTAACTTATCAGCATATTTATTCCCGCCATACCAGTTAGAGTCCCATCCTTTGATAATGCCTAATCTGTTGCTTATTGGATTACACTTTTGTCCCATGAAATTATGCGTTTTCGTTTACTACTTCTTTTTCTAATTTACTATCTACCACTAAAGTAACATGGTTCGAACGCTTTCTTACTCGATAAGCTCTACCTTGTGGTGCCGGTTTAATTCTTTTTAAAACTCTTGCCGAATCAACAAAAATTTCTTTAACAACAAGATTGGCATCTTCCATTCTAAGGTTTTCGTTTTTTGCTTGCCAGTTCGAAACTGCTGAAAGCAAAAGCTTCTCGATATCGCGTGCTGCAACTTTAGGAGAATATTTTAGAATATCTAAAGCTCGGTCAACTTCGATTCCTCTAATTTGATCTGCCACGAGTCTCATCTTACGGGGAGAACTCGGACAGTTACGAAGGATAGCGAAGCTCTTTTGCTTCATTTCTTCTTTTCTGTTCTCTGCTTTTATTCTTTTACGTGCGCCCATAATACTATCTAATTATTTATTTCTTTTTACCACCATGACCTCTGTAAGTTCTTGTGGGAGCAAATTCTCCAAGTTTGTGTCCAACCATGTTTTCGGTAACATAAACAGGGATAAATTTATTTCCGTTATGAACTGCAAAAGTATGCGAAACAAATTCTGGAGGAATAACAGAGGCTCTTGCCCATGTTTTAATCGCAGTTTTTCTACCGCTTGCTTCCATAGCAATGACTTTCTTCTCCAGTTTGAAGTCAATAAATGGTCCTTTTTTAAGTGATCTGCTCATAATTCACTATTTACTTTTTCCTTGATTCAATAATATATTTATTTGAATGCTTTTTCTTACTTCTAGTTTTAAAACCTTTAGCAAGTAAGCCTTTTCTAGATCTCGGATGTCCTCCTGACGATCTTCCTTCACCACCACCCATTGGGTGATCAACAGGGTTCATAACAACACCACGAACTCTTGGGCGTCTTCCTAACCATCTTGATCTTCCGGCTTTACCGCTTCTTTCGAGTTGGTGGTCGGAGTTAGAAACACTACCAATTGTTGCTTTACATGTTACTAAGATTTTTCTAATCTCCCCCGAAGGCATTTTGATAATTGCATACTTACCTTCTCTGGAAACTACCTGCGCGTAAGCTCCGGCGCCACGTGCAACAACAGCTCCTTGTCCTGGTCTTAGTTCGATATTATGAACAATTGTTCCTAATGGAATTTCGGCCAAAAAGAGAGTATTACCTAATTCAGGAGCAACTCCTTTTCCTGTTTCAATTATTTGCCCAACTTGTATTCCGTTTGGAGCAATAATATATCTCTTTTGTCCATCTTCATAAACTACTAGTGCAATACGAGCCGAACGGTTTGGATCATACTCAACCGTTTTAACCGTAGCTTTCATGCCGTCTCTGTCTCTTTTGAAATCAATCAGACGGTATTTTCTCTTGTGACCACCACCTAAATAGCGCATAGTCATTTTACCCTGATTATTTCTTCCACCGGATTTTTTAATCGGTACCAACAAAGATTTTTCAGGAGTAGTACATGTGATATCATCAAATGCACTAATCATTTTAAATCTTTGACCCGGTGTTGTCGGATTTAGTTTTCTTAAAGCCATTTTCTTTAATTAAATGTTACTGTAAAAATCAATAACCTCTCCCTCTGCAAGCGTAATAACAGCTTTCTTAAATGATGCAGTTTTTCCACGCTGAACACCTGTTTTTGTGTAACGCGTTTTGGTTCTACCACCATAACGCATCGTATTTACAGCTTCAACATGAACATCATACATCTTTTCTACCGCATTTTTTATCTGCAATTTATCTGCACGCTTGTCAACAATAAAACCGAAACGATTAAGTGTTTCTCCTAACTTGTTCATCTTTTCGGTTACTATTGGTCTTATTAAAACTTCCATTTTTTTGTCTTTTTAAGCTAAATAATTCTCAAAAACGTCAATCGATTTCTCTTCGATCATCAAAATCGACGCCCACATTATATTATAAGTGCTTAATTCTGAGGCAGTTACAATATTTACATCCTTTAAATTTCGAGAAGACAAATATACATTTTTATTTGGTTCTGCAACAATTAAAAGAACTTTTTTATCATTAATCTTAAAATTATTTTTTAAGCCAACAATATTCTTGGTTTTAATCTCATCGTAGTTAAAGTTATCAACAACAAAAATTGCGTTTTCGTTAGCACGATAAGTTAAAGCCGATTTACGGGCAAGTCTCTTAAGTTTTTTATTTAATTTGATGTGATAAAGTCTGGGTTCCGGCCCAAAGACTCTACCTCCACCTCTAAACAATGGGTTTTTGATGCTACCAAATCTGGCAGTACCTGTTCCCTTTTGACGTTTAATTTTTCTGGTACTTCCGGATATCAAACCACGATGCTTCGAAGCATGTGTTCCCTGACGATTGTTAGCCATATATTGTTTGCAATCTAAATAAATGGCATGGTCGTTAGGTTCGATCTGAAAAATAGAATTGTTTAATTCTACCTTTTTACCGGTTTCCTCACCTGATTGATTATATACTGATACTTTCATTATCTTTCTATAATTACATATGAACCTTTTGCACCCGGAACCGATCCTTTAATAAGAACAAGATTACTTTCCGGAATAACTTTCAATACTCTCAAACTAAAAATTGTAACGGTGTCGCCTCCGGTACGTCCTGCCATACGCATTCCTTTAAATACTCTGGAAGGCCATGAAGATGCACCTAACGAACCCGGAGCACGTAATCTATTGTGCTGTCCGTGAGTTGCGTCGTTTACACCCGAAAAACCATGACGTTTTACTACACCTTGGAACCCTTTACCTTTTGATGTTCCTGTTACATCACACCATTCTCCTTCTCTGAAAATGTTAACTGTGATAAGGTCTCCTACTTCTACATCAGCAAATTCTTCTCCTTTTTTAATTTGACCGTATTCCTGGAATTCGACCAATTTTCTTTTGGGAGTTGTACCGGCTTTGTCAAAGTGACCTTTCATTGCTTTGGTCGTATGCTTTTCCTTCTTATCATCGAAAGCAATCTGAACCGCTTCGTAACCATCAACTTCTTGTGTTTTAATTTGGGTTACTACGCAAGGTCCTGCTTCAATAACAGTGCATGGAATGTTTTTTCCCTCAACACTGTAAATGGAAGTCATACCAACTTTTTTACCAATAATTCCTTGCATTTCTAATTAATTTAAAATTTAACTTGCTTTAATTTCTACATCTACGCCACTAGGCAGTTCCAATTTCATCAGAGCATCAATCGTTTTTGATGTCGTACTATAAATATCAAGAAGACGTTTATATGAGCTAAGCTCAAATTGTTCTCTCGATTTTTTATTAACGAAAGTTGAACGATTAACTGTAAAAATACGTTTGTGTGTTGGTAATGGAATAGGTCCTCTAACAACAGCTCCTGTAGTTTTTACTGTCTTCAGAATTTTCTCTGCTGATTTGTCAACCAAATTGTGGTCGTATGATTTCAGCTTGATTCTAATTTTCTGATTCATAATCCTTATTCAATTATTAAAATATAAATTTTCTACTATTTATCAATTCTTCTTTAACCTCATTTGGCACTGTTTCGTAATGAGAAAACTCCATACTAAACATCGCACGACCCGAACTTAATGTTCTTAATGCTGTAACGTATCCAAATTGTTCGGCTAAAGGCACTTTTGCTCTTAAAACACGATGTTGTGCTTTACTATCCATTGCCTCAATTGTTGCTCTTCTACGATTTAAATCAGCACTAATGTCACCTAAATACTCCTCAGGAGTAATAATTTCGAGTTTCATTACTGGCTCTAACAATCCGGCATTGATTTTTTGAGATGCTTCCTTAAAACAAATTCCGGCAGCAATTTGAAAAGACATCTCATCGCTATCTACGCTGTGAAACGCACCATCGATAAGCTCTACTTTCATACTGTGTACAGGATAGCCAGCTATTGGCCCGTTTTGCATTGCTTCTCTAAAACCTTTTTCTATATAAGGTATATACTCTTTTGGTATTGTACCGCCTTTTATATTATTTACAAACTCAAGTCCAACAGCATCAGAATCTGTGCTTTTGCCAATATTAACTGTAATATCAGCAAATCGACCTTTTCCACCAGTTTGTTTTTTAAATACAACCCGATGCTGCACTGTATTAAGGAATTCTTCCTTATAATTAACTTGTTGTTTTCCTTGATTAATTTTTAATCCAAACTCACGCACTAATCTATCGACAATAATTTCCAAATGCAATTCACCCATACCACTAATAAGAGTTTGTCCCGAATTTTCATCGTATCTTATTGTGAAAGTTGGATCTTCTTCTGCCAAACGATTTAAAGCATTTGTAAGTTTTTCGATGTCGGCCTGATATTGTGCTTCTACAGCTGTAGAAATAACTGGCTCAGGAAATTGCATTCTATCAAGTACAATTGGCTTTTTGTCATCACACAAGGTATCTCCTGTCATAACATCTTTAAGCCCAACAACTGCACAAATATCTCCGGCTTCGATGTGATCTATCTGAGTTTGTTTATTAGAGTGCATTTGGAATATCCTGGTGATTCGTTCCTTTTTATCGGTACGTACATTATATGCCATCTGCCCACTTGTTAAACTTCCACTATACACTCTCATATATGAAAGTTTTCCAACAAAAGAATTATCGGCTATTTTGAATATCATTGCCGAAAAAGGACCATTAACATCAGGATTGCGACTAATAATCTCATCTGTTTTTGGATGATGTCCGGTTATAGCTTCGACATCAACAGGAGATGGTAAATAATCACAAATTGCATCGAGCAGAGTTTGTATTCCGCGATTTTTAAAAGCAGATCCACAAAGCACAGGAACGAAATTCCCTGTTATCACCATTAGACGCAATAAAGATTTAAACTCTTCCACAGATATTTGAGTACGGTCTTCGAAAAATCTCTCTAGCATATTATCATCAGCTTCGATAACAGCCTCGATAAGTTTTTCGCGATATTCAAAAACTTCGTCTTTCATATCCTCAGGCACATCTGTTATTGTAAACTTTGCACCCAAAGATTCATCGTCATCCCAAACATATGCTTTTTGCTCAATCAGGTCAATTACTCCAGCAAAACTATCTTCTGCTCCAATAGGTAATTGTAAAACGATTGGTTTTGCTCCGAGCTTTTCTTCGATTTGAGATACTACACTTAAGAAGTCTGCCCCTGATCTGTCCATTTTATTAACAAAAGCTAATCTGGGGACATTGTATCTATCGGCTTGATGCCATACTGTTTCACTTTGGGGTTCTACACCACCGACAGCACAAAAAACAGCTACAGCTCCATCGAGTATTCTAAGCGATCTTTCAACCTCAACGGTAAAATCGACATGTCCCGGAGTATCAATTATATTGATTTTGTATTTTTGCTGATTAGTTTGCCAATAAGCAGTAGTTGCCGCCGAAGTAATTGTAATGCCTCTCTCTTGCTCCTGAAGCATCCAATCCATTGTAGCAGTACCATCATGAACTTCACCAATCTTATAATTAATACCGGTATAGTACAAAATGCGCTCAGTCGTCGTCGTTTTACCGGCGTCGATATGGGCCATAATGCCTATGTTACGAGTATTTTCAAGATTGTTGCTCATGCAGTTATACTAAAATCTAAAGTGTGAGAATGCTTTGTTAGCCTCAGCCATTCTGTGTGTATCTTCTTTCTTTTTATATGCACCACCTTCATTATTGTAAGCAGCCATAACCTCAGCAGCTAGTTTTTCAGCCATCGAGCGTCCGCTACGCTTACGAGCAAAAAGGATAATCCATTTGTGCCCAACAGAAATTTTTCTGTCAGCACGAATTTCCATTGGCACCTGAAAAGTTGCACCACCAATACGACGACTTTTAACCTCAACAGCCGGAGTAATATTATCCAATGCTTTTTTCCAAATTTCTAGAGGAGTATCCTCAGAATCTTTCATTTTCTTTTCAATGATATCCATTGTATCATAAAAAATCTTGAATGAAGTAGATTTCTTTCCGTCCCACATCATGTCGTTTACAAAACGAGTAACTCTGGCATCGTTAAATTTTGGATCCGGTAAAATCGTTCTTTTCTTTGGTTTCGATTTTCTCATTTCTGAACTTAATTAATTGTTTACTTTTTTACTTTTGGTCTCTTAGTTCCGTATTTCGAACGTCTTTGTGTACGCCCATCTACACCGGCAGTATCAAGAGCTCCTCTAACAACGTGGTATCTAACACCCGGCAAATCTTTTACTCTGCCTCCCCTGATTAGCACAATTGAGTGCTCCTGAAGGTTGTGACCTTCTCCGGGAATATAAGCGTTAACTTCTTTTCCATTTGTTAATTTTACTCTCGCAACTTTTCTCATCGCTGAGTTCGGCTTCTTTGGCGTTGTTGTATATACTCTAGTACATACACCACGACGTTGCGGGCACGAATCTAATGCAGGTGATTTACTTTTGTCTATAGTAACCGCCCTTCCTTTTCTTACTAATTGTTGTATCGTTGGCATAAAACCTAATAAATTTAAATTTCCACTTAATAAAATTTCGGACTGCAAAGGTAGATTATTTTTTTTTATTAACAATACTTGTGGTATTTTTTTTTATTATTTTCTGTTTTCAACAGTTTTTCAATTTGTTAATAAGTAATTTTTACCTTAAAAACAGGGTTTGTTAACATAATTTTACTTTCAAAAAAAATATGAAATATAATATTGTTGATAAATATTTTGCCGGGTTTGAACAATTTTGAAAATATTCAAGAGTTTTTTCTAAAATATTTAGCCCAAATTACATCCTGATATTGTTTAAGGCATTATATTTGTAAAAAACACAAAAGTCATTAAAATTTAAAGGTATGAAAAATTCATTTTTATTAATATTAATAGGTATAGCTCTTCTAGGTATATTTTTACAATCTTGCGATCCTGTTGAACCACCATCGACAGAAAATGTCGTAGAAGTTACTTCAGACATCACTTCTGCAACCATCTGGACTGCCGACAAAGTGTATGTAATTTCTAAACCCGACTTTGCCGTTGAGAGTGATTTAACTATCGAAGCAGGAACAGTAATTAAGTTTAAGCCAAACTACCTTTTCATGACCATTTATGGTCAAGGCAAGATAATAGCAAACGGAACAAGCTCTGCTCCAATTGTATTTACTTCGTACAAAGACGACACAAATGGTGGAGACACCAATGGTGATGATGGCAATACTATTCCCGCTGCCGGCGATTGGGCGAGTATCGATCTAAACGGTTCTACCGGTTCGGTTTTTACTAACTGCAAGTTTCTATACGGTGGAAATGGCACTACTCCTACTTCAACATTAAACCTTTCGGCCGCTGCAAGTGCAACAATCGACAAATGTACATTCGCGTACAACACTGGCGGCAAAAATGGCAACTTTTATGTAGGTGCATTACACGCCGATAATGCAAGTAATTCGACAATCCTTACAAACAATACATTTTATAACAACGAACTGCCTCTAACAATTGCAGCCGAAATAGATATTGATAACTCAAACTCTTTTTCTTATAATGGAAGCGGAAATACTTATAATGGTATTTTTGTCTCGGGTAACATTAATAAAAATACTTCTTGGAGCGAAGACGAGGTAGCATTTGTGATAACATCAGATAATATGAATGTAGAAATTGGAAAAGTTTTAACTTTAGGAAACAATGTAATACTTAAATTTGTTGAAGGGTCAACACTAAACTTACTTTCAGGAGAATCTTCTTTAGTAAACCATGATGGGACTGGTGTATTTTACACTTCGATTAAAGATGATGATTTGTTAGGTGACACAAATGGCGATGGCACGCTCACATCTCCGGGAATTGCTGATTGGACCGGAATCTTTCTAGATCAGTGGAAATCTGTAGGTTATGCCGATTGGTCAAATATTAGATATAACGATCCAAATCCAACTGCAAAATAAATCTTGGGACTAAGATAATCAAAGGGCCACCAAATGGCTCTTTTTTTTATCTCCAGCCGAAACTACTTACGTCGATATTTCCTCCACTTAAGATTATTCCAACTTTTTGATTGCGGAAACGCTCTGGGTTATCAATTACACATGCAAGCCCCACAGCAGCCGAAGGCTCTACAACAATCTTTAAGTTTTGAAATATTATTTTCATTGCCATAATAATACTCTTCTCCGAACAAAGCAAAATATCATCAACATTGTGCTTTATCACATCAAAAGTAATATCTCCAAGAGATGTAAGTAATCCATCGGCAATTGTTTGAGGGTTTGTTTGGGGTATTATTTTACCTGAGTAAAATGATTTATAAGCATCATCTGCCATTTGTGGTTCTGCCCCATACACCAGAGTTGCCTTGTTATTTGCCTTGACGCTAATTGCTGTCCCCGAAAGCAAACCACCACCGCCAACCGGTGTCATGACAACATCTAAATTTTGGTCAACTTGCTCGAGAAATTCTTTTGCACAAGTACCTTGTCCTGCTATTATATTTTCGTTATCGTAAGGATGGATAAAATTTGCCCCATGCTTTTCAATCAGAATCTGCGCAGATAATTCTCGCTGCTCAAGTACTGGTTCACAAAATGTTATAATTCCTCCGTACTCTTTTACGGCATCAATTTTAACCTGTGGGGCATTGTTAGGCATAACAATAAAAGCAGGGACATTAAATATTTTGGCAGCTAATGAAAGTGCCTGAGCATGATTTCCACTTGAATGTGTCACAACACCTCTCTGCCGTTCAAACACACTCAACATACTAACAGCATTTAATGCTCCGCGAAATTTAAAAGCGCCTACTTTTTGCATGTTTTCGCATTTAAACCAAATACTACATCCAAAACGTTCATTTATTCTTGTCGATTTAAAAACAGGAGTTCTATGAATGTAGTCGTTTATTCGTTTATGCGCTTGACAAATATCTTCGTATATAATCATAAATTATGGATAAAATGCTTCTTCGATATGCTCTATTTGGGGTCCATCCTCATTAAAAACAACAGCAATGATATCAAATCGGGATTCCATATCATAGTCTTTTTCGAAAATATACTTTTCGGCAGCTTCGACCAAAAACCTTTGCTTTTGTTTTGTCACAAACTCTTCGGGATTGCCCCAATAATCAGATGAGCGGGTTTTAACTTCAATAAAAATGATTTTATTATCGTATAGAGCAACAAGATCTATCTCCTTGTGTTTGTATCTCCATTTTGATTCGAGAATCCTATACCCTTTTTTAGCAAGATGCAATCTTGCCAATTCCTCTCCTCTATCTCCTAAAGTGTTGTGTTCAGCCATAATAAAAAAAATCCCGAATAAAATCGGGATTAAAGATAATAAGAATTATGAAAATAGTTATTTTGCAACAACAAGTTTAACAGTTTTTTCAACTTTCCCTTCATTATAAAGACGGCATAAATAATAGCCATTTTGCCAATCACTACAATCGATAGCAATTTTATCACTTTGAGAATAAGCAACTTTTTTAATTTGCTCACCCAAAACATTATATACTACAACATACGAGTTGCTGCCATAAGTATTTTTAATTGAGAAAACATTCTTTGCAGGATTAGGATAAACCTCAAAGTCTTTTACTTTTGTCAACTCAATTGCTGTAAGGGTAGAGTATGTAATAAAAAATGTTACAAAATCAGATGTGTTGTTTGTATCATAGACCTTAAATTCAAACTCAGAAATACCCGGATTTGGTCCTTGTTGAAAATGCAATTGACCTAAACCTGAAGTTTCACCGGCATTTAAAATAAATTGAGCTGAATTTGGATTCCAAGGAGCACCACAAAGTCCAGTTGCAGTATTTGTAGAAGTTGGATTACACATCGACTGAGCAGAGCCATCAATCATTTCAGTTAAAAGAGTCATCCCAATTCTTGCTGTAATCTGATTGCCGGATTTATTTTTAACTTTTATGTCATAAATATCCTCAGGGCTATTAATTGTTGTTGGAATTATTATAGTTTGCCCTGTAATTATATTATCCTCATGATCATAAACCTCAAAAGATTGAGAAAACAATCCTAAGTTAAAAAATCCGATAGTTAAAGTAATTAGTAATAGTTTTTTCATATTATAAATTTTAAAAAGGTTTTCTGCAAATTTACGAATAAATTTGCAGAAAAACCCTTAGTTTTAATTATTCGATAATAATTTTATACATCCCACCTTTGTTTTCAGCATTTTTAACATCTACGAAATAAATTCCTGA